>NZ_JBBPCO010000011.1 GCF_038070005.1 Thermithiobacillus plumbiphilus
GTGAAGATCAACTACAACGCGGAAGATGACATTCTGGTAATCGAGTTCAGCAAGGACAAGATCATCAAGGATCTATCCCTGAACTGGAACGTCAATGTCGGCATGACAGAGAACGGCGTGGGCGAAATCGTCATCCTGGATGCCAAGCGGGATGGCTTTCTACCCGTCGAACTGGACGAAGCGGCGGAAGTCGCCTGACCGAGTTTTGCCAAGCCTAGCCCGACGGGGCGAAGAGCGGGACACCCTTCCCTGCCTGGTTTGGCAATCTATTTGGAGGGCGCGCAAAGGGGCGCTGATGAACAAGTTGTTGAAGCTCAAGTCGTGGCTGACAGTTCCTGAAGCTGCCAAGTACATGTCTGCATTATTTGAAGAGGATGTCACCGAAGCTGATGTGCTGCGCATGGCCTTGGATCACCGGCTTCAGCTCTCAGTCTATTTTGTTAATCATGCAGAGGCAAAGCCGGGCAAGGTCGTACCTCTGTCTTCAGCAAAGAAGATGACCTTGAAGCCACCCTTCGTATCCAGTGAGGAAGAGCAAGAGATCATTATGGGCATTCCGGTTCGTGTCCTATTGAGCAACATAGAAAGCCAAATGTGTGCAGAGTCCTTAAAGCTAATTTTCGGGGATGCTCTCCCGGAAGGTGTCATAAACATAGACGAGGACCACCCAGTCACTATAAATGGTATTTGGAACCTGCCGATGATTGGCAATGAGTCCTTGGACATCGAACATCAATACCAGCAGCTTACAGGCGGTCCTGCCGTAACACTTCAAGGCCTAGATGGCGCTTTCGTCACCAGGAATGACGGCCAGATATGGCAGCTTCAGGAAAGATACGATCCAGGAGAAAGAAAATCGTACTGTTACCCGGCGGGTAGCTTGCCGATTGATAGCGTGTTGGTTGTCCGGACAGAGGCCCTCAGAGAACTAGAAAACAGCGTATCCGGAAGCTCCATTAACAGGAGCAAATCTGCTGAAACAAAGGGGCGGCGAACGTTGCTGACCATCATTGCAGCTGTCTTCCAGCATAGTAAAATCGACTACAACGCGAGGGGAGCCGCACAACGCATCAAGGAAATGACCGAAGCCCTGGGCGCTCCTATTGATGATGGAACCATTGCGAAAGTACTTCGTGAAATAGATGATGCGCTTGAAAGCCGCATGAAATAAAACTTCACCAGCGAATTCGGAATTCGCATTACCGAATTCGTCCAATGGGATAACGCATCCCCGCATTGTTGCACCCGTAGCCAATCCAAACCTACGAGGTGCAACATGCAAGCATCATCACAGTATCAGCCCAAGCGATTGATCCGGCCCAATGTAGTTGCTGAGCGCCTGGGCATTTCCAAAACGACGCTATACCGGATGGTCAATGCCGGCAAGCTGCCAGCACCGGTCCGTATCTCCAGCCAATGCACCGGCTGGCCCGAAGACGTCATTGATACCTTCATTGCTGAACGCCAGCAGGAGGTCAGATGATGCAGACAACAAAAAAGGCCGGTCCCGCCAGACCGGCCCTCAGCAGCTACCACCCGGCAGCCCTTTCAAAACTTTATGCAAGCACGAATCATAACAATTCCCGCATTGATGCAGCCACCGTCAAAAGCCGGATCGATCCGCGCACCTACTACGCTGGCGAACTGATCGAAGCCCCTGTTTCGCGCTGGCGGGGGGAAGGTTGGAACGATGCCGGGCTCTGCCCCTTCCATGCCGACAATCGTGCCGGCAGCTTCCGGGTTCACCTGGGCAGCGGCGCCTATGATTGCTTTGCCTGCAACGCCAAGGGCGGGGATCTGATTGCCTTCCACATGCACAAGCATGGTCTGGGCTTTGCCGATGCCCTGAAGGACCTGAGCGGCACGCCAGTAGCACGGACACCGGCACCGCGCATTGAGACCAGGCCTAAGCCTGCCGAATCCCCGGAGAGCAGACGCGGGCGCTACCAGCGGATGATGCAGGCGGCCCGGCCCATCGAGGCCAGTGACCCGGCAGCCTGTTACCTGCACGCACGCGGCCTGAGGCTCGCCAGCTTTCCCCGCATGCTGCGCCATGCACCGGCCCTGAGTTACCGCCATGCCGACGACAGCAAGACCTTTCACCCGGCCATGCTGGCAGCGGTCCAGGGCCCGGACGGGCGGCTGGTGAGCATTCACCGCACCTATCTGACTGCCGACGGCGCCAAGGCACCAGTACCCGAGCCCAAGAAGCTGATGCCAGCCATTGCCGAGGGCGCCACCACGGGCGCGGCTATTCGCCTGCATCCTGTTCAGGATGACCGGCTGATCGTGGCCGAGGGCATCGAAACCGCGCTGGCC
Source organism: Thermithiobacillus plumbiphilus (assembly GCF_038070005.1). Taxonomy (NCBI): domain Bacteria; kingdom Pseudomonadati; phylum Pseudomonadota; class Acidithiobacillia; order Acidithiobacillales; family Thermithiobacillaceae; genus Thermithiobacillus; species Thermithiobacillus plumbiphilus. The sequence goes on from NZ_JBBPCO010000011.1 coordinate 2,320, forward strand.
CTGCACATGCTCACCGGCCGGCCGGCCTGGGCCTGCGTGTCGGCGCCGGGACTGGCATCCGTGATCCTGCCACCCCAAGCCCGAGAAATCATCATCGGCGCCGACCTGGACCGAAGTGCAACCGGCGAGAAAGCCGCGAGAACGCTCCGGGAGCGGCTGCGGGCAGAGGGGCGAAGCGTCCATATCCTGATGCCATCCAAGGCCCACCTGGAGCGCATGGTGGCCCTCAAGGGAGCCATGCCGAAGAGCTGCGATTGGGCGGACGTGCTGAACATGGAGGTCGGGGCATGAGTGTCAGCAGCATGAGCTATGACGAGATCCGGGCACGCTTGGCACCCAACGAGGAACCGACCAATGGCGAGGACTGGCCGGAGGCCCTGCCCCTGCGCCGAGAGATGCCCGAGGGCGACCCTTATCCCCTGGACGTGCTGCCCGGCGTGCTCAAGGGCGCGGCCACGCGAATGCATGAGAGCATCCAGGCCCCGCTTGCCCTGATTGGCCAGTCCATCCTGGGCGGCGCCGTGCTGGCGGTACAGGGGCACGCCAATGTAAGCATCGATGGCCGGCGATTTCCCCTTTCCCTGTTCCTGGGCACCATTGCCGAGTCCGGCGAGCGCAAGACCGCCTGTGATAATGCGGCGCTGGCGCCACACCGAAAGCGCGAAAAGGACCTGAAAGACGAGCTCGGACTTGAGCGGGCAGACTATGACGCGGAGCATGCGGCCTGGAAAAAGGCCCGTGAGGAAGCCTTGTCAGCCAGCAAGAACAAGACCCGCGAAGCCAAGGCCCAAGCAATCAAGGCCCTTGGTCCGGAGCCCCTGGCGCCGATTGATCCGATGATGATTGCCCAAGAGCCGACCTATGAAGGGCTGGTGAAGTCGCTGGCGGATGGCTGGCCATCGATGGGACTGTTCTCGGATGAGGGCGGCCAGTTCCTGGGCGGGCACGCCATGAATGCCGACAACCTCGTCAAGACCGCTACCGGGCTTTCTGATCTATGGCAGGGCAATCCGATACGGCGCACCCGAAGCGGAGATGGCAGCTTTGTCCTGTATGGCCGGCGCGTGTCGCTGCATCTGATGTTCCAGCCGGTCCTGCTGGATCTGCTGTTTGGCAATGCCATCCTGGGGGGACAGGGTTTCAATGCCCGTATCCTGGCAGCCTATCCAGCTTCCACCATCGGCACCCGCCTATATCGCGCCATCGATCTGAACCAGGATCCCGTGATGCTGCGCTACTTCGCGCACATGATGCAGATCCTGGAAACGCCTTTGCCCTGGGAAGATCCCCAAGACCTGCGCCGTGGCCTGAAACAACGCGAGATTGTCCTGGCGCCTGATGCCATGGCGGCATGGATTCGCTTCCATGACCACATGGAGCGACTGAGCGCACCGGGCGCGGCCCTGGAGCCGATCAAGGCCCATGCGGCCAAGGCAGCCGAGCAGGCGGCCCGGCTGGCCGGCATCCTGGCCATGACAGAGAACCTGGATACCGGCGTGATCAGCAAATCCGCCATGCATGCGGGTATCAAGCTGATCCAGTTCTACGTCAATGAGGCCCTGCGGCTGCATCAGGGACGGGCAGATGATCCGGATATAGTCTTGGCGGAAAAGGTACTGGCCTGGGGACAGGCGCGGGGCGGACGCTTCGGGGCAACAGAGCTGTATCAGTTCGGCCCCAATGCCATCCGCGACAGTAAAACCGCTCTGCGGATCCTGAATCTTTTGGCTGACCACGGCCTGGCGCGGACCCTACCCGATGGCTGCGTCATCGATGGCAAGTCCTACAAGCACGCCTGGGAGGTCCGGCCATGAGCCTGTTCCCGCAATTCGATCCGGACCTGGACAGCATCCCTGCCGCTATTCTTGCTATTCCTGCTATTCCTGAGCACCCGAATAGCGAAAATAGCGGGAATAGCACGGACCCCGTACCCGTACCCGTACCCGCACCCGTACCTGTAACGACACCCGAAGACGCGGCAGCCATGCGCCTGTCTGCCATCGAATCCAGCGGCCTGGCGCTGCTGGTGAAGGTGGATGACGGTTACATGGTCTGGGCGAGTACCAAGGCCCGCATCCCTGATGAATGGGCGGACTACCCGCGCTTCACCATGGAAGAACTGCGACTGATCCCACCGGGCAACGGGCAGGCTGCACGGGATTGGCTGGCGCTCAAGCGGACGTTCCCGGCATCGACCATGCACCCGGTCAGCGAGGATGAGGCATCGACCACGCCACCGGCACCCGCGTTTGTCACCTGCGCCACCTGCCAGCACTACCAGGCCGGCGAGCGGGGCGGCATCGGCGCTTGTGCCATGCAGGAGGATCAACGCACCACGCCACCATCAGAACGCTATCCGGCAGGCCACCCTATCCAGCCGGCCCTGTATCCACATGCACGGCGCATCTGTTCTACCTGGGAGGCGCCATGAAGGCGATCTGCTGGCTATGGATAATGCGCCTGCTGGCCCTGGCGAGAATGGGCGGCTTATGAATAACTGGAGCAATACGCGCGCGCGTGCGCGAGGGAGCCGCGTAACAGCGGATGTAACAGCTAAACGCCAAGCACTGAGTGATTCACGCGGGCAGCACGGAGAACCTGACAAAACCTGACTTTGCAGCCTGCCTGAAAGCCTGGCGGGCGGGCTGCCTGTTGATAAAAGTTGACATTGGCACACACCAAAACGGGGCGGCTTAGGCTGCCCTGTTTCATTCAAGCACATGGTTAACACCTGGGTTAACACCGGCAACGACGAAAAAAGCCCGGCCTATACCGGCACCCGCACGCCTGAAATGCTGCCCTAACCTTCGGCACAACACTAACAAAAGCTAACAGCGGCGTGGCCGGGGGTCCTTGGCATCCTTGCCCACTACACGGGTGAGAGCAGCACGCACAAGCCCTAGCGCCATACCATCCAGCCGGACCTTTTAGTTTATTCCGGAATGCGCGGGGGTCCCCTTGGCGGCCTGGGGGTACACGGATGGCGACAGCCCGAGCTTCCACTATTCACCAGGCCAGCACAAAGCCGCTTCCGGTTCCGGTCGGCATCCCCATCCACCTGTTCAGCCTAGCAGCCGGCATCCCGCCTGATTCCTGACTTCGACGTCATACCCACCCGGCAGATAGACCTGAGAGCAGGCGGAAGCCAGCGGGGGGACCCTGCCCCATGGCCAGCACCACGGGGCGGCCATGCCGTGGTGAGCGGGACTTTTCCGGGCGCTAGGGGGTTGTTGTTGTTGAGGTCGGGGACCCTGACAGGCACCCAGCCACCACGGGCGCGGAAGGCCGTGGTTTACGGCTAAATTCCGGGTTTCCCGTTTGATTGTTTTCAAGTTGCACGGCAGCGGCGAGCCTGGCCAGCAAGGGGACCCTGGACGGGATAGACGTCACCACGGGGCACTGAGGGCGCGGATTGCGCCAGTTTTCCGGCCAGTGCATATGCTCCACCACCAGGCGGCATCGATGCAGGCGGACATTGAGCTGGCGGCCTGGGCACCCTGAGCATGGACAGCCCTGGGGAGGGGGGGATCAAATCTCTAGGACTTCATGCCGGCATGACCGCGCGCCTCACCAGATTTCTACACCCGCGAAATTAAAAATTCGGGCGGATGCCGGGCGGGCGACCTGAGCACTGCGGGACCGCCTAGCGGCTGCCAATGGTAAACGTGGTGGTAAACGTGGAGACCGGAAAAGCAAAAGGCCGGCTAGGCCGGCCCTTCTAACTACTTGATTTAATTGGTCGGGGCGAGAGGATTTGAACCTCCGACCACCTGAACCCCATTCAGGTGCGCTACCAGGCTGCGCTACGCCCCGCCGAGAGCGAAGCATTTAATCATAGGCCCCAGGCAAGGTCAAGGGAACCCGCGTGACTGCTGGCATTCATGAGCGGCACAGGTCCAGGATTTCCTGCAACTGACGGCGAACGGCCGCCAGGTCCGGCATCCGCGCGGATTGCGTCCCCTGGGAGAGGGAGTCTGCCTGCAGACGATCACGGGCGCCCTGGATCGTAAATCCCTGATTGTACAACAAGTCCCGGATCTGGCGGGCAAGAAGAATATCGGCTTCCCTGTAATAACGCCGGTTGCCGCGGCGCTTCACGGGTGAAAGCACCGGGAATTCCTGTTCCCAGTAACGAAGTACATGCGCCTTGACGCCGCACAGATCCGCCGCCTCGCCAATGCTGAAGTAGAGTTTGGCAGGTATCGGCGGCAGGGCGGCCTTATTCCTCTCCGGAATCTCCATTGACACGCGCCTTTAGCTTGTTGCTCGCTCGGAAGCTTACAACTCGGCGGGCGGTAATGGTGATTTCCACGCCGGTCTTGGGATTGCGCCCGGGTCTCGGGTTTTTCTCCCGAAGGGAAAAGTTGCCAAAGCCGGACAGCTTGACCTCCTCTCCCGTGGCGAGGGCGCCACGCACCTCATCGAAAAAGCTCTCGACGATCTCTTTCGCCTCGCGCTTGTTGAATCCTACCTTTTCAAACAGCATGTCTGATAGATCAGCTTTGGTTACAGCCATTACGACTTCTCCACTAACGTAAGCTCACGGGGCAAATCCTTCCTACCGCTGTAAGCACCCGCTTGATTACCTCATTGACCATCTCGTCATCGAGGGTCTTTTCGTTGCTCTGCAACAGCAGGCTGAATGCCAGACTCTGCTGTCCGGCCGGCACTCCGGGTCCTTCATAGCGATCAAATACCTGCACGTCCCGGATCAAAACCGGATCTGCCGCCAGGATGGCAGCCATGATGTCAGAAGCTAGCACATCTCTGGGAAGCAGCAAGGCCAGATCGCGACGCAATGAAGGAAACTTCGACCAGCCCTGATAGACCGGACGATCGCTGCCGAGTTGAAGCAGCATATCCAGATCAAACTCGAACAGCACGGGCGCACCCGGCAGATCCATCTGTCTGGCCAGCGCAGGATGCAGGGTACCCATCAATCCCAGCGTATGGCCATTCACATGGACGGAAGCGGTTTGCGCAGGATTCAGGGCAGGATGCTCGGCCGGCTTGAACAGCGCGCCAGGCAGGCGACAAGCCTGCAGTACCGCTTCCACATCGGCCTTGAGATCGTAAAAGTCAACGGACTGGCGGGCATGGGCCCAGGTCTCGGGGAAGCGCGCGCCCATGATGAGTCCTGCCAGGCGGACGGGCTGCGCGCTGTTCACGAAGGTCCGCCCCCACTCGAAGATCCGCACGCGCTGCTGCTGGCGTTTCAGATTGTAGTCAAGCGTCTGCAGCAGCCCAGGCCACAGGCTGGTACGCATCACCGACATGTCCTGGGATATCGGGTTGAGTACCTGGACCGGGGCCAGAGAGGGTTCGAGGCGCGCCTGCCACTCCGGCGAGACAAAGCTGTAGGTAATCACCTCATTGTAGTCACGCGCTTCCAGCATGCGGCGCAGATCATGGATGCGCTGCGTCCTTCCGTAGGCCTCCGTGACATGCAGCACGGCCCTGGGCATCTGCACCGGCAAGGCATCGTAGCCATATACCCGCGCCACCTCCTCGATCAGGTCCGCCTCGATCCGGACATCGAAGCGGGCGCTGGGAGGACGCACTCGCCAGCCGCCCTCAGCGACTTCCAGGGCCATGCCCAGTCCGGCCAGAATCGCTGTTACCCGTTCATCAGCGATTTCGGTCCCCAGCACCCGGTTCAGGCGCTCACGACGCAGGAGGATCTCCGGCCGCACCGGAATGTATTCCACCGCCTCGACACGCAGCATACTGCCAGGCCTGCCGCCGCAGATATCGGTGATCAGGGATACTGCCCGCGCGAGCGCCGCCGGTGGCAGCTCGGGATCAACGCCACGTTCGAAGCGATGCGAGGCATCGGTATGAAGACCCAGTCGCCGAGCTCGGCCTGCCAGGGCCGCGGGCGTGAAATAGGCGCTCTCGATGAAGACCGAGCGGGTGTCTGCACCAACCGCGCTCCCCTGCCCCCCCATGATGCCCGCCACCGCCTGAACCCCGGCATCATCCGCGATGACCAGCATATCCGGGTCGAGGCTGACCGCAGAGCCATCGAGCAGTTTGGTTTGCTCGCCCGCCTGGGCCATTCGCACCTGCAAGGATCCCTGCAATTTCTCCAGATCAAAGGCGTGCAAGGGCTGACCAAGCTCAAGCATGACGTAGTTGAGCACGTCCACAACCGGGTGGATACTGCGCAGCCCCGAGCGGCGCAGCGCCTCGCGCAACCAGTCAGGCGTCCGCGCATCCGGACGAATGCCCTGGATGAGTTGGCCACAGTAACGTGGACAGGCAGCCGGCGCGTCCACCTGGATCACCCTGTCATGCTCTTCCTGCGGGGCTGGAATTTCGATGTTCAAGGGCTTGAACGCTGCCCCTGACAGTACGGCAAGCTCGCGGGCAAGCCCCTGAATGGACAAGCAGTCCGCCCGATTGGGGGTCAAACCCAGGGTCAGAAGAACGTCATCAAGCTGCAGATAGGCACGCAGATCCTCACCCAGCTGGGCCGAAGAGTCCAGAATCATCAGCCCGTCCGACCTGTCCTCCAGACCAAGCTCCTGGGCGGAACACAACATGCCAGCAGATGGCACTCCCCGAACCTCCGCAGCACGAATGGTCAGCCCAGCCGGGAGAGTTGCCCCGGGCAGGGCAACCGGCACCCGCTGCCCCACGGCAAGATTTGCCGCGCCACAGACAATCTGCACTTCCGGGGGATTGCCAAGCGCCACACGCGCAAGGCGCAGCCGGTCCGCATTCGGATGCGGCCAGACCTCGAGCACCTCGCCGACCACGACGCCGGTGAATGGCGGCGCAGCCGGTTCAAGGCTTTCCAGCTCAAGACCCGCCATGGTCAGACGGCGACCAAGCTCTTCCGGCGTCCAGCCTGTCTGTACCCAGTTTTCCAGCCATTGATAGCTAAACTGCATGGCTCACTCCAGCCCCGACCCAAGTTGACGCAGAAAGCGCAGGTCGTTTTCAAAGAACAGGCGCAGATCATCCACCCCGTAATAGAGCATGGCCAGCCGCTCCACCCCCAGACCAAATGCAAATCCCAGATAGGTCTCGGCATCGATATTGACCTTGGCGAAGACGCCGGGATGGACCATGCCGCAGCCAAGTACTTCAAGCCAGCCGGTGTGCTTGCAGACCCGGCAGCCCGCCCCCTGGCAGATGACACAGCCGATGTCCACCTCCGCCGAGGGTTCGGTGAAGGGAAAGTACGAAGGCCGGAAGCGCACCGGCAGATCGGGCTGTTCGAAAAACTGCTGTAGAAAAGCTACCAGCAAACCTTTCAGGTCGGCGAAGCTGAGCTCCTGATCCACCCAGAGCCCTTCCACCTGATGGAACATGGGGGTATGCGTGACATCCGAATCGCAGCGATACACCCGACCGGCCGCGATGATGCGCAGTGGCGGCTGCTGGTTCTCCATAACCCGGACCTGAACCGGCGATGTGTGCGTACGCAACACATGACGATCATCGACATAGAAGGTGTCGTGCATCGCACGCGCGGGATGGTCGGCCGGGATGTTCAGGGCCTCGAAATTATGGAAGTCGTCCTCGATTTCGGGACCGTCCTCCAACTGAAATCCCATTTTGCGGAAAATGCCCTGGATCCGGTCAAGGGTCAGGCCGACAGGATGCAGGCTGCCAAAGGCGCTTCCCCGGCCGGGGAGGGTCACATCGATCCGGTCAGCCTCGAGCATCGCAGAAAGTGCCTCGCTTTCCAGCTGCTCGCGCCGGGCCTGAATCGCCTCGGCCAGCTGGTCCTTGGCGTCATTGACCATCTGCCCCAGACGCGGCCGGTCCTCGGTGGATACCTTGCCCAGCTGCTGCAAAATCGCTGTCAGTTCGCCCTTCTTGCCCAGATATTGAACCCGCACCTGATCCAGACGTCCCAGATCACCAGCGGCAGCAACTGCTGCCAGCGCGGCATCCCGAATGCGTTGCAGACTATCCTGCATGACCTTCTCCAGAAACAACGACGGGGAGAAAGGGCATCCTTTCTCCCCGGCCAGCTTTCATCCAGCTGCCCATCTGGGCACAGGCCGGACTGTCCGTTTCAGCTCGCCAGCTGCTGCTTGGCAATCTCGGCCAAGGAAGCAAACGCGTCCTTGTTTGCCACGGCAAGTTCAGCGAGGACCTTGCGGTCCACCTCCACCCCGGCACTCTGAAGTCCGTTGATGAAACGGCTGTAGGTCAGACCCTGCTCGCGGGCACCGGCATTGATACGGGTAATCCACAGGCGGCGGAAATCACGCTTGCGGACGCGACGATCGCGGTATTGATACTGGCCAGCCTTCATCACCGCCTGATTGGCGGCACGGAAGGTGCTCTTGCGGCGGCCACGGAAGCCCTTGGCCTGTTCCAGAACATGCTTGTGGCGCTGGCGCGCCTGAACTCCACGTTTTACGCGAGGCATTTCACTTACTCCTTAAGCCCGGAAAGCCAATTCCGGTGCTACTTATAGGTACGGCAGCATCCGTTTGAGGGATGCCACATCACTGCCGGAAGCCATAACGGTATGACGCAGGTGGCGTTTCCGTTTCGTGGTCTTCTTCGTCAGGATGTGATTCTTGAACGCGGGGCGAAACTTGAAACCACCACCCCCGACACGTTTGAAGCGTTTTGCCGCGCCCCGGTTCGTCTTCAATTTAGGCATTTCACTCTCCAACTGTTAATGTTTACGCGGGGCGATCACCATCACCATCTGACGCCCTTCCAGGCGCGGCCGCTGCTCTACCGTTCCAATGTCCTTCAGATCGGCTTCCACCCGGTTCAAAAGCTGCAATCCCAATTCCTGATGGGCCATTTCGCGCCCACGGAACCGGAGGGTGATCTTTGCCTTGTCGCCCTCTTCCAGAAAACGAATCAAATTCCGCACCTTGATCTGGTAATCACCTTCATCGGTACCGGGCCGGAACTTGATCTCCTTGACCTGGACCTGCTTCTGCTTGCGCCGGGCCTCGTGCTGCCGCTTGCTTTCCTCGTACTTGAATTTCCCGTAGTCCATGATGCGGACCACGGGAGGCGTCGCCGTCGGGGCGATTTCAACAAGATCGAGACTAGCTGCTTCGGCAGCAGCGAGGGCCGCCGCAATCGTGACAACGCCCTGCTGCTCGCCGTTTTCGTCGATCAGACGAACATTGGGCGCGGTGATTTCACGGTTGATGCGCGTAGATGACTTGTTCGAGGCGATTGCTTAACCCTCCGGATCCTGGTTTATGGATGATCGTGTACTTACTTGCTGATCCAACATGGCAGCGAACTGTTCCAGCGTCATGACGCCGAGATCCTGGCCCGCACGGGTGCGCACCGCAAGCTGGCCTGACTCCTGCTCGCGTGCGCCGACCACGAGCAGATAGGGAACCCGCTGCAAAGTATGGCCGCGTATTTTAAAGCCGATTTTCTCGTTTCTCAAGTCGGCATTGCATCTAAAACCCATTTTCTGCAGATTTTCCGCGCAATTACGGGCATATTCGCCCTGGGCATCGGTGATATTGAGCACCACGGCCTGCACCGGCGCCAGCCAGACGGGCAGATTGCCGGCATAGTGCTCGATCAGGATGCCAATGAAGCGCTCCATGGAGCCAAGAATGGCTCGGTGCAGCATGACGGGTGGGCGGCGCGTATTGTCCTCGGCCACATACTCGGCATCGAGCCGTACCGGCAGATTGAAATCCAGCTGGATGGTTCCGCACTGCCAAAGTCGCCCGATGCTATCCTTGAGCGTAAACTCGATCTTGGGGCCGTAGAAGGCGCCCTCGCCCGGTTGCATCTCATAGGCCAGTCCGTTCTGCTCCAGGGCCGCCGCCAGCGCGGCCTCGGCCTTGTCCCAGCTTTCATCGGAACCGACGCGCTTTTCGGGACGGGTGGAGAGCTTGACCAACACGTCATGGAAGCCAAAGTCGGCATACACCGCCTGCAGCATCTGAATGAAAGCAGAAACCTCTGTCTGCACCTGCTCTTCGGTACAGAAGATGTGGGCATCATCCTGTACGAAGCCGCGCACCCGCATCAGACCGTGCAGGGCACCGGAAGGTTCATTGCGATGGCAGGAGCCAAATTCGGCCAGGCGCAGCGGCAGATCACGGTAGGAATGCAGGCCATGATTGAAGATCTGCACGTGACCCGGGCAGTTCATGGGTTTGACCGCATAGTCCCGGTTCTCGGAGGCGGTCGTGAACATGTTGTCGCGGTAATTGTCCCAGTGCCCGGATCGCTCCCAGAGACTGCGGTCCATGATGGTCGGCGTCTTGATCTCCTGGTAGCCGTATTCCTGGAAGCGGACGCGAATGTACTGTTCCACCTGCTGCCAGATCGTCCAACCATGCGGATGCCAGAATACCATGCCTGGCGCCTCTTCCTGCATGTGGAAGAGATCAAGTTGGCGCCCGAGCCGGCGATGATCCCGCCGCTCCGCCTCTTCCAGCCGGTGCAGATAGGCATCGAGATCTTCCTTGCTTGCCCAGGCCGTGCCATAGATGCGTTGCAACATGGGGTTACGCGAATCACCCCGCCAATAGGCGCCAGCCACCTGGGTAAGCTTGAAGGCCTTCAGGCGGCCAGTGCTCGGCACGTGTGGGCCACGACAGAGATCCAGAAACTCGCCCTGCCGGTACAGGCTGATACTTTCCCCCGCCGGAATATCCCGGATGATTTCCGCCTTGTAGCGCTCGCCCATCTCCTCGAACATGGCGATGGCCTGGTCACGGGGCATGACTTCCCGGCTGACCGGCAGGTCTGCGCGCGCGAGTTCCTGCATCTTTGCCTCGATGCGCTCGAGATCGTCGGTCGTGAACGGGCGGTCGATGGCGAAATCGTAATAAAAGCCATTCTCCACCGTCGGCCCAATGGTCACCTGAGCCTGCGGGAAAATCGATTTCACCGCCTGCGCCATCAGATGCGCCGTGGAGTGCCGGATGACTTCGAGGCCGTCTTCGCTGCCAGCCGTTATCGCGGCAAGGGACACATCACGGTCGATGACCGTCGACAAATCAACCAGCTTTCCGTCAAGGCGTGCAGCCACGGTAGCCTTGGCCAGCGATCTGCCGATACTCGCAACGACCTCCCCGGCACTGACCGGGTGATCAAATTCTCGGATACTTCCGTCTGGCAGCGTGACCACAGGCATACAGGCCTCTTGAAACAAAAAAAGCATCACATATCGCGATGCTTTGAAAATGGTAGGCACGGGCGGTTTCGAACCGCCGACCTCTACCGTGTCAAGGTAGCGCTCTCCCCCTGAGCTACGCGCCTGAAGCGTGGCTAAGGATACTATCCAGCACGCTCAAGATCAAGGGCGGCCGGCCCTATCCCTGAGATTGTAGCGGTAAATGAATCCCGGGAATGCAAAGACCGCGAACAGGAAGAAGGTTACCGCATAGAACTCCCAGCCCTGAGGGTGGACGTTGCCCAGGGTCGCACGCTCCATGCCAATGGCAAGGAAACCAACCACGAAGTAGAGTAAAAACCATTCCAGCAGGCGCCACTGCCAGCTTTTAACCCCGGACTTCGGCGCCATCACGAAGAAGATGCGATTACTGAGCCAGGGCAGATTGGCGGCAATGAACGCCAGGCCGAGAAGCACCCAAACCGATGCCGGGTTCATCAGAACAGACCCTGCACCGCCTGAACGCAGATCGTCATCAGCGCGCCAGGTGCCAAGCCAAGTATCAGGATCATCAGGCTATTGAGGCTGACCACGCCCCCCACAAAATTGTCGGCCTGGATGGGCTGGGGGTTCTCGGGGGCGTCGAAATACATCACCTTCACCACCCTGAGATAATAAAAGGCCCCAACCACCGAGAGAATGACAGCGTACACTGCCAGCCACAGGTGTCCGGCCTGAATGACGGACTGCAGCACTGCCAGCTTGGCGTAGAAACCCACAGTCGGTGGTACTCCCGCCATGGAGAACATCAGGATCATCATCATGCCGGCATACCAGGGATGGCGCTGGTTCAGGCCCTTGAAGTCGCTGATTTCCTCGGCTTCGAACCCCTTGCTGGCCAGCAGCATGATCATGGCGAAACTGCCAATTCCCATCAGAATGTAGGTCAGGGTATAAAACAGCGCGCTGGAAAGCCCATTGAGATCCCCCGTGACCAGGCCCAGCAGCAGGAACCCGGCATGACTGATGCCAGAATAGGCCAGCATGCGTTTGAGATTGGTCTGGGCAATGGCGACCACGTTGCCGATCAGTATCGACAAGACGGACAGGAACATGAAAATGTCGCCCCAAGCCGCCTGGGCTTCCGCCATGCCGCTGATGACAAGCCGTACCGCCATGGCAAAAGCAGCCAGTTTCGGTGCCGTGGAAATAAACAGGGTGACCGCGGTAGGCGCGCCCTGATACACGTCCGGCACCCACATATGGAAGGGCGCGGCACCGAGCTTGAACGCAATGCCCACCATCACGAACACCAGCGCAAACACCAGGACCTTGTCCTGCACCCCGGAAGCGGCAACGGTGTTGGCAATCGCCTGCAGCGACAGACTGCCGGTCGCACCATAGAGCAGCGACATGCCATACAGCAGCATGCCGGATGACAGTGCCCCAAGGATGAAGTATTTCAGCCCGGCTTCGGTTGCCTGTGGATCATCGCGCCGCATCGCCACCAGCGCGTACTGGCAAAGCGCCAGCAACTCCAGGCCCAGGTACACGGTCAGCAGGCTCCCGGCAGATGCCATGATCATCATGCCGACCATTGCAAACAGGATCAGGACGAAATACTCGCCGCGGTAGAGCCCCCGGTCACGCAGATAACGTGTAGATGCAGCCAGGGCCAGGAACACCGCCAGCAGCAGGAAGATCTTCACCACCTTGGCAAAGGTATCCAGAACGAACATGCCATCGAAGGCCAATGCGGTTTCCGCCCCCTGCTGCAGCACCAGCAAGGTCGCGCCAACCAGGGTGGCCTGGGTCAGCAAGTAGGTCAGCCCGCGCTGACTCTCCTTCAGGAAAAGGTCGAAGATCAGAATGCCGCAGGCCAGCGTGGTGACGAAGATCTCCGGCGCGAGCACAAACCAGTTGGACATCGAGGAACCCATGAAACCTTCCTTTATGGAATGACTTTGTTTATGGCTACCTGGCTGAGCAGGTTGTCCACGGATGCATGCATGACTTCCTGGAAGGGCGCCGGCCAGACCCCCATCAGAATGGTGAAGACAGCCAGTGCACCGAGCGCCAGAATTTCACGTCCGTTGGCGTCCTGCAACTTTGCCACTTCCTCATTGGCCACCGGCCCGAAGATCACCCGCTTGTACATCCACAGGGTATAGGCCGCCCCCCAGATCAGACTGGTCGCAGCGGCGATGGCAAAGAGCGGTTTCACCTCGAAGGATCCCAGGATCACGATGAACTCGCCAACGAAACCCGAGGTACCTGGCAAGCCTGCATTCGCCATGCTGAACAGCATCATGAATGCCGCAAATATGGGCATGGTATTCGCCACGCCGCCGTAACTGCTGATCAGGCGCGTGTGCATCCGGTCATACATCACGCCAACGCAGAGGAACATCGCGGCGCTGATGAAGCCGTGACTGATCATCTGGATGATGGCGCCCTCCACCCCCGCCTGATTGAAGAGGTACATGCCCAGGGTCACAAAGCCCATGTGCGAGATCGAGGAGTAGGCGATGAGCTTTTTCATGTCCTCCTGGACCATGGCCACCAAGCCGATGTAGATCACCGCTATCAATGACAGCAGGATCATCAACCAGTCCAGTTCACGCGTGGCATCCGGCAGGATGGGCATGGAAAAACGCAGGAACCCATACCCGCCAATCTTCAGCATGATGGCCGCCAGAATGACGGAACCCGCGGTGGGCGCCTCCACGTGCGCATCAGGCAGCCAGGTATGCACCGGCCACATGGGAATCTTGATGGCAAAGGCCAGCAGAAAGGCGAACCAGATCAGCATCTGGGCGGTCATGCCCAGCGTTACCGTATGGAAATCCAGAATGCTGAAGCTGCCACCAGCCTGGAAATACAGATACAGGAGGGCCACCAGCATGGGCACGGAACCCAGGAAGGTGTAAAGAAAGAACTTCATCGTTGCATAAACGCGGTTCGGCCCGCCCCAGATCCCGATGATCAGGAACATGGGAATCAGCATGGCCTCGAAGAAGACGTAGAAAAGGACGGCGTCCAGCGCCGCAAAGACGCCGATCATCAAACCTTCCATGATGAGGAAGGCCGCCAGATATTGCGAGACCTTCTTCTTGATATTGGTCCAGGAAGTGATGACGACGAGCACGGTGACAAAGCTCGTCAGCAGCACGAACCACATGGAAATCCCATCGATTCCCAGAAAGTAATCGATATTGAATGGCGCTATCCAGGGCCGCTTCTCGACGAACTGCATCCCGGCCGCAGCCGGATCGAATCGGGTATACAGCGGCAGGGTCACGATGAAGGTGAGCAAGGACCCCAGCAATGCCGTGTAGCGCGCCAGACCAGGACGTTTTTCGCCGGCGAGAAGGATCAGAATACCGGTGATCACCGGCAGCCAAATTGCCAGACTCAGTAGTGGAAATTCTTGCATGTTTTAGCCTTGGACAATCAGGAAATAAGTCATCAGTGCAAACAATCCGATGATCATGGCGAATGCGTAGTGATAGATGTAACCCGTCTGCATCTGCCTGAGCAACATCGCCGCGCGCCCCACCATACGCGCCGTGCCATTGACCAATGTACCATCGATGATGCGAATGTCCCCGATGCGCCAGAGCAGCCGACCGGTCCCCAGCGCACCGCCAGCGAAAACATAGCTGTTGAATTCATCTGCCCAGTATTTCTTGTCCAGCATGCGGTAAATCGGGGCAAAGGCCTGGGCAATGTATGCCGGAATATCGGGTCGACGCAGATAGAAGAAGGCGGACAGTCCAATGCCCCCGAGCGCCAGCCAGAGCGGCAGGTTTATGAACCCATGCTCGATGAACTGGATGACGCCGTGCCATTCTTCCGCCATATGCGCCAGTGCCGGATGTTCTGGTGAGACATAGGTAGCCGTTTTCATGAACTCCCCGAACAGCATCGGCTCGATGAACAGGAACCCGGCGACTACAGAGGGAATGGCCAGCAGAACCAGCGGTATGGTAATTACCCATGGCGATTCGTGCAGATGCTCACGGGTGTGCCTGTCCATGCGTCCTTCACCATGAAACACCAGGAAGAACATGCGGAAGGAGTAGAATGCAGTGAGGAAGACGCCCCCAAGGAGGGCAAGATGCGCAAAGCCGGCGCCCGGCAGATGAGACAGGCCGACCGCCTCGATGATGGCATCCTTGCTGAAGAACCCGGCAAAGGGCGGCACCCCTGCCAGTGCCAGCGAGCCAATCAGGGCTGTAATGTAGGTAATCGGCATGTACTTGCGCAGGCCGCCCATCTTGCGGATGTCCTGCTCATGATGCATGGCATGGATCACGGAACCCGCGGCCAGGAAGAGCAGGGCCTTGAAAAAGGCATGGGTCATCAGATGGAATACACTGGCGGCATAGGCCGAGGCGCCCAGGGCGGTGGTCATGTAACCCAGCTGTGACAGCGTGGAATAGGCCACCACCCGCTTGATGTCGTTCTGCACCAGGCCCACCAGCGCCATGCTCAGCGCCGTGATGGCACCGATGATCATGACCACATTGAGCGCTGTTGCCGAAAGCTCGTAGATCGGCGACATCCGCGCCACCATGAAAATGCCGGCGGTCACCATCGTGGCGGCGTGGATCAGGGCGGAAATCGGGGTCGGGCCTTCCATGGAATCCGGCAGCCAGACATGCAGGGGCACCTGGGCGGACTTGCCCATGGCGCCGATGAAGAGCATCAGTGCGATCCAGGTCATCAGGCTCCAGTCTACGCCTGGGATGACCGGTATCGTGGCATTTGGCACCTGGGCGACCTGGGCAAACACCTCGGCATAGTCCAGGCTGCCGAAATACGTGTAGATCGTGGCGATGCCGATCAAGAAGCCGAAATCGCCGACGCGATTGACCAGGAAGGCCTTCAGGTTGGCATAGATTGCACTTTCCTTGGTGTACCAGAATCCGATCAGGAGATAGGAAACCAGACCCACGGCTTCCCAGCCGAAGAAAAGCTGCAGGAAATTATTGCTCATCACCAGCATCAGCATGGCGAAGGTAAAGAGCGCGATATAGCTGAAGAAACGGGCATAGCCCGGATCATCATGCATGTAGCCAATGGTATAGACATGCACGCACAGGGACACGAAGGTCACCACCACCATCATCATCGCGGTCAGCTGATCGATCTGAAAGCCAATATAGGCATTCACCTGGCCGACATTTCCCCACTGATAGATATTGCCATAAAAGGTATGGCCTGCCAGGACATCGAAGAGGACGAATACGGACAGCAGCAGGGACACTGCCACGCCGATGATCGGGCCCCAGTGGGCGCTTTCCTTGAGCTTCCAGCCGAACAGACCTGCTATCAGGCCACCAATCAGGGGAGCCAGCGGCACCGCCAGATAGATCGAGCGGGCTGGAAACATATAAAGCCAGTCCAGAATCGCGGGCATGTTCATGATTATCCTCTCAGGCTATCGATATCTTCGACATTGATGGTCTGACGATTCCGGAAGTAAACGACCAGAATGGCCAGACCTATGGCCGCCTCAGCGGCAGCCACTGTCAGAATGAAGAAGACGAACACCTGCCCGGACAGATCCTGCAGATAGTGCGAAAAGGCAACCAGATTCAGATTGACCGACAGCAGCATCAGTTCGATCGCCATCAGAAGAATGATGACATTCTTCCGATTGAGGAAAATGCCAACCACGCTCAGGGCGAACAGGACTGCCGCAAGAATGAGATAATGCGATAGCGGAACCACGGAAATCCCCTTTTTGCAAATCAGAATCGATGACGGCTACTGCCGGTTCTCGGATTTTATATTGACCAGTTCGACACGATCGGCCCGTTTGATATGCAGCTGTTCTTCCGGACGCTGATATTTGGTTTCCGGGCGGCGCCGCATGGTCAGCGTAATGGCCGCCACGATGGCCACGAGCAGAATCAGTGCAGCAACTTCAAAGGGGTACACATAGGTGGTGTAGATCAGGCCACCGAGCGCCTTGGTGTTGCTATAGTCAGCCGGTGCCGCAGGGGGTGGCGGCAGGTTCCCCTCGCCGAAGCCGGAACCGGCCAGCAGCATCGACATTTCGACCACCATCACCAGCGCAAGCGCCGCACCCAGCGGGAGGTAGTCGAGAAACCCCTCCCGCATGCGGGCTACATTGATATCCAGCATCATCACCACGAACAGGAACAGCACCATCACGGCACCGACGTAGACCAGCACCAGGGTAATGGCTAGGAATTCCGCTTCCAGCAGCACGAACAGGCCTGCCGCGGTAAAAAAGGCCAGAACCAGATACAGGATTGCATGAACCGTATTACGTACCGTGATCACCATGCCGCCTGCAAACACCAGAATACCGGCAAAGGTATAAAAAATGAGCTGCTCCAGATCCATGCAATTTCCTTATTCTGATTCCGGCCTACACTCGGGCCCTTGACTAGCGATAGCGGGCGTCCTCTGCCCGGTCACGCTCAAGATCCTTCTCATATCGATCGCCATTGGCGAGCAGCATTGGCTTGGTGTAAATGAGATCACCGCGCTTCTCGCCATGGTAATCCAGTACCCGCGTTTCGACGATTGAATCCACCGGACAGGATTCCTCGCAGAAACCACAGAAAATGCACTTTGTCAGGTCAATGTCATAACGGGTCGTCCGGCGGGTATTGTCCTCGCGAGCTTCGCTTTCGATCGTGATTGCCAAGGCCGGGCACACCGCTTCGCACAGTTTGCAGGCGATACAGCGCTCCTCGCCGTTGGGATAGCGGCGCAAGGCATGCAGCCCCCGAAAACGGGGTGACTGCGGTGTGCGTTCCTCTGGATACTGGATCGTGATCTTCCTGGCAAACAGGTGCTTGCCAGTCAGCATCAAGCCCCTGACCAGCTCAGTCAGGAAAAAAGTATCAAACAGTTGCTTTGAATTCATTCCCACAGGAATCTCTCCTCAAGCGATCCACGCTTAATGGAAAAAGGCACGTAAAGGTGTTTGCTGGGCCGCTCCAACCACCAGGATCCAGACAATGGTGATAGGAATGAACACTTTCCAGCCAAGACGCATGATCTGGTCGTAACGGTAGCGGGGAAAGGTTGCCCGCAGCCACAGAAAGAAAAAGAGCAGGAATGCCACTTTCAGCATGAGCCAGATAAAACCTGGAATCAGGTTGAAAGGCATGAAATCCACGATCGGCAGCCAGCCACCCAGGAACATGATGGCCGCCAGCATGGCCACCAGGATCATATTGGCATATTCCGCCAGGAAGAACAGTGCAAAGGCAATGCCTGAATATTCGACATGGAAACCCGCCACGATTTCCGATTCGCCTTCCGCCACGTCGAAAGGTGCGCGGTTGGTCTCGGCCACGCCGGCGATGAAATAGATGATGAAGAACGGGAACAGAGGCAGCCAGTACCAGGACCAGAACCCCCCACCCCGCTGCGCCTCGACGATATCACCGAGATTGAGGCTTTGCGCCGCCATCAGCACCCCAACCAGCGCGAACCCCATGGCAATCTCATAGGCCACCATCTGGGCTGCGGAACGCATGGCGCCCAGGAATGCATACTTGGAGTTCGAGGCCCAGCCCGCGATGATGATGCCATAGACACCCATGCTGGTAATGGCAAGCACATACAGCAGACTGGCGTCGATGTCCGCCACCACCATGCCTTCCCCGAAGGGCACCACGGCCCAGGCCGCCAGGGCCGGCGCGATGGCCAGGATGGGCGCCAGCAGGAAGAGAAAGCGGCTGGCGTCGGTCGGAACGATGACTTCCTTCATCAGGAGCTTTATGCCGTCGGCAATCGGTTGCAGCCATCCTTTCGGTCCGACGCGGTTGGGTCCCAGGCGCACCTGGATGTAACCAATCACCTTGCGCTCGGCATACGTAAGGTAAGCCACCGCGAGCATCAGCGGGCCGATGATGGCCACGATCTTGGCCGTGGTCCAGGCCAAGGGCTGCACATAGTTGATCATCCAGGCATTTTCGAACATGTGCTTTCGCACCCCTCTCATTATTGCTGTTTACAGGCACAGTCCTGCCAGCTGAACGCCAATCCCTCGCGGGTGCGTCCAGCCAGCCTTTGTCTCGAAATATACCGTGCTCAGGAACTCACTTCGACAGTGCCTGCCAGCGGACCGAGGCCTACCGTCTCCTCGTAACCGGCGGGGACGAATATACATCCTTCCGGGATGTCCTTGTTCAGGCGCAGGGGCAGACTGACAGTATACCCATCTCTGGACAGTTGCACCGTTTCCTTGCCGGCCAAGCCCAGAGAGCCGGCCTGAAGCGGTGACACTTCCACGTGCAACTCACCTTGCGCCAGTGCCAGCGGCCTGGAGCGCCTGACCAGGGGATCGGTACGGTAGATCGGCCAGGACCCGATGCGGCGCAAGCCTGACTGCATGGGCTCCGCGCCACTATCACCCTGGATTTCCGGCAGGCCGCCAGTGACCTGGCGCGGGATCTCAGCGACCATGCCACGCCAGAGTGCACCCACTTCTGCCACGTCGTTGAAGTCGAGCCCTGAAACGCCAAGCTGATTTCCAAGAACGCGCAGCACTTTCCAGCCTGGACGCGCCTCGCCTGCTGGTTTCACATTGGCGCGCAAGCTCTGCACCCTGCCCTCATTGTTGATCAGGGTGCCGGAGGTTTCCAGGAAGGATGTGACCGGCAGCAGCACGTCGGCATAGTCCATCAACTCGCCACCGAAGGTGGACAGGCCCACCACGAAGTCGGCGCCGGACAAGGCCATCCTTGCCTGGCGACCATCCCAGGCATCCAGACCCGGCTCGACATCCATCAACAGATAGGCCTTGAGCGGCGAACTGAGCATTTCATGGGCGTTCATGCCAACACCCGACGCCGGCTTGCCGCCGGGTAGCCGGTGCGGCACGCAGCCTGTCAGCCAGGCACCAGCACTATTGCCAAACTCGGCCAGATATCCCAGGCGGGCGCCCGTGATCCCGGCAATACGCGTTGCCATCCAGGTGATTTCAGCCGCCTGCGGATGCATCGTCACGTCGGTTCCCAGCAGGATCAGCGGCGATGCCACATCCTTCAGTGCCGCTGTGACCGTCTGGACCCGCTCGGCACTTGCGGGATCAGGCTGGAACCCGCTGAAGCCAGGCAGCCCGTCCAGAGCGCCTGGATCAAGCTGCTGGAGCACCTGCGCCAGCAGTTGCAGTTCACCGCCGACCTGAGCAGGCGTGAGCTGGAAGGCCGGATAGTTGAAATCGTAGCGACGGCCATTCAGGGCGATCACCTTGCCCCCGGCCAGGGCTGCCTTGCGAATCCGCAGGTTGGTGATTGGCTGCTGCTTGCGGGGGTTGGCACCCACCAGGAAGATCATGGACTCGGCCTGGAGATCCTCAAGACTCACATTGAGGGCCGGGAAGAGCGGTGCCTCGGGGTCTGCGCGGAAGTCCCGCTGGCTGAGCCGGTGATCGATGTTCGCGGTGCCCAGCCCGCGCGCGATGGCCTGGAACAGGAACAGTTCTTCCGTGGTCGCGCGCGGCGAGACCACGGCGCCGAGCTGCTCGGGACCATGTTTCGCCATGACCTGTTTCAGCCCTTCCGCGGCTGCCGAGAGTGCCTCCTCCCAGCTCACCGCACGCCATTCACCATGGTGCTTGACCATGGGCTGGGTCAGACGATCCTCGCTATCGAGGCCAGCATAGCTGAAACGGCCCTTGTCGCAGATCCAGCTCTCGTTCACCGCCTCATTGTCCATCGGCAGGGTGCGCATGACCTTGGCGCCACGGCTGTCCACTTCCAGATTGCAACCGGTGGAGCACTCGGGGCAGATGCTGGGTCCATGCTTCAGTTCCCAGGGTCGGGCGGTATAGCGGAAAGGCTTGCTGGTCAAGGCCCCCACCGGGCAGAGGTCGATCACATTGCCAATCAGTTCAGAAGTCAGGCTGCGCTCGATATAGGTGCCGATTTCCATGTGCTCGCCGCGGCCCGTGGCACCCAGCTCCATGATGCCGCCGACCTCCTGGCCAAAGCGCACGCAGCGGGTGCAATGGATGCAGCGGGTCATCTCGGTTTCGATCAAGGGCCCGATGTCCTTGTCCTTGACCACGCGCTTGAGCTCGGCATAGCGCGAGTGGCTGCCACCGAAGCCTACTGCGAGGTCCTGCAGATCACACTCGCCGCCCTGATCACAGATGGGGCAGTCCAGGGGGTGATTGATGAGCAGGAACTCCATCACGCCTTTCTGCGCCTGCTTGCTCTTGCCGGACTTGGTGAACACCCGCATACCGTCCGCAACCGGCGTGGCACAGGCCGGCAGGGGTTTGGCCACCTTCTCCACCTCGACCAGACACATGCGGCAATTGGCCGCCACCGACAGCTTGGGGTGATAGCAGAAGTGGGGAATGTAGATATCCAGGGCCTTGGCGGCCTCGATGATGGTCGTTCCGGCCTCGACCTCTACAAAACTTCCATCAATTTCGATACGTGGCATCTCGTTTCCTCGAATTAGGACACCAGGCAGCGGCCGTGCTTGATGTGATGCTCAAACTCGGCGCGAAAGTGCTTGATCGCACTGGCGACTGGTGCAACCGCCGCATCTCCCAGCGCGCAGATGGTGCGGCCCTCGATGTTGCTGCCCATGTTCAGCAGCAGATCGAGATCCGCCTCCACGCCCTGGCCGTGTTCGATGCGACGCAGAACCCGGTAAAGCCAGCCGGTGCCCTCACGGCAGGGCGTGCACTGCCCGCAGGATTCATCGTAATAGAATCGGGCCATGCGCTCGGCGGCGCGCACCATGCAGGTGGTATCGTCCATGACGATGACGGAACCCGCGCCCAGCATGGAACCGGCCTTGGAGATCGAGTCATAGTCCATGTCGACCTCCATCATGATCTCGCCCGGGAGCACCGGGGTACTGGAACCGCCGGGGATGACCGCCTTGATTTTTCTGCCATCGCGCATGCCACCCGCCATGGCCAGCAGATCGCGAAACGGCGTGCCCATCGGCACTTCATAGTTGCCGGGTTTGTTCACATGCCCGGTCACCGAGAAAATCTTGGTGCCGCCGTTGTTGGGCTTGCCGAGATTCAGGAACCAGTCGCCGCCATGGCGAATGATATCCGGCACCGAGGCCAGGGTTTCGACGTTGTTGACCGTGGTCGGGCGGCCATACAGACCATAACTGGCCGGGAAAGGCGGCTTGAAGCGCGGCTGTCCCTTCTTGCCCTCCAGAGACTCGATCAGGGCGGTTTCCTCGCCGCAGATGTAGGCGCCGGCCCCCCGGTGCGTGTACAGATCGAAACTGAAATCCGTGCCCAGGATGTTCTTGCCAAGATATCCGGCGGCATAGGCCTCGTCGATGGCCGCCTGGGTACGTTCCCAGGGCTCGTAGAACTCGCCACGGATGTAGATGTAGCCCGCATCCGCGCCGATGGCATAGGCAGCGATGGCCATGCCTTCCACCAGGCGATGGGGATCATAGCGCATGATGTCCCGGTCCTTGCAGGTACCGGGCTCGCCCTCATCGGCATTACACAGCAGATACTTCGGATAGCCCACGCCCTTGGGCATGAAGCTCCACTTCAGGCCAGTCGGAAAACCCGCGCCGCCACGTCCGCGCAGGGCGGATTTCTTGACCTGATTGATGATGTCTTCCGGTGGCATCTGCTTTTGCAGGATCATGCGCAGCATTTCGTAACCACCCGTACTGACATAGGTCGCGAGCGTATGGGGGTCCTTCAGGTGCAGATTTTGAAAGCAGACTAGATTTGACACGGCAGGTCCTATTTTAGTCCGTCCAGGATTTCATCGATTTTGGCGGGTGTCAGGTTCTCGTGATAAACATTGCCGATCTGCATCATCGGCGCCCCCACGCAGGATCCCAGACACTCCACTTCGCGCAGCGTGAAACGACCGTCCGGGGTCGTTTCACCAACCTCGATACCAAGTTTCTCCCGAAAATAGTCCAGAATCCTGTCGGATCCGCAAAGCCAGCAGGACACGCTGCCACAGACATCGATGCGGTGACGTCCGATCGGCTTCAGTTCATAGTGATGGTAAAAGGTCGCGACCTCATAGACCTGAATGGGCTGCATACCCAGAAGCTCGGCGACATAGTCCATGGTATCGGTGGAAAGCCAGCCCAGTTCATCCTGGGCAATGCGCAGCGCGGCCATGACCGCCGACTGGGCGCGCTCCGGTGGATACTTGGCTTTCTCTTGTTCTATTGCCGCTAGTGCTTTGTCTGACAGCATACCCTACCTATCTATTTCACCGAAAACGATGTCCTGGGTACCAATGATGGCAACCACGTCCGCAATCATGTGACCTCGCGACATTTCATCGAGGGCCGCCAGATGCGGAAAGCCAGGGGCACGGATCTTCAGCCGATAAGGCTTGTTCGCCCCATCGGACACCAGGTAAATGCCGAACTCACCCTTCGGGTGTTCAACGGCGGCATATGCCTCCCCGGGAGGCGGGGCAAAGCCTTCCGTGAACAACTTGAAGTGATGGATGAGCGCCTCCATGCTTTCCTTCATGTTCTCGCGCGGCGGCGGTGCAACCTTGTAGTCACTCGTGATCACCGGGCCAGGATTCCTGCGCAGCCATTCCACACACTGTTTGACAATGCGGTTGCTCTGGCGGAACTCTTCCATGCGCACCAAGTAGCGGTCATAACAGTCGCCATTCTTGCCAATCGGGATGTCGAAATCCAGGCGATCATAGACCTCATAGGGCTGCTTGCGCCGCAGATCCCAGGCAATGCCGGAACCGCGCAGCATGGGACCGGTGAAACCAAGGTTCAGGGCACGTTCAGGCGAGACCACGCCAATCCCGACGGTACGCTGCTTCCAGATGCGGTTATCGGTGAGCAGGGTCTCATAATCATCGACGTAGGCCGGAAAACGGTTGGTGAAGTCCTCGATGAAGTCCAGCAGACTGCCCTGGCGGTTGGCGTTCAGTTCCTTGAGGCGTGCCGCGTCGCGGTAAGGAGATGGCTCATAGAGAGGCATGCGGTCCGGCAGATCGCGATAGACACCACCAGGCCGGTAGTAGGCCGCGTGCATGCGCGCGCCACTCACCGCCTCGTACATGTCCATGAGATCCTCACGCTCGCGGAACGCATACAAAAAGACCGTCATGGCACCGATGTCCAGAGCATGCGCCCCGAGCCACAGCAGATGGTTCAGGATGCGGGTCAGCTCGTCGAACATCACGCGGATATACTGGGCCCGCTCCGGTACCTCAAGGCCCAGGAGCTTCTCGATGGCCATCACATAGGCGTGCTCGTTGCACATCATCGACACATAATCCAGCCGGTCCATGTACGGAACACTCTGGATATAGGTCTTGTGCTCGGCGAGCTTTTCCGTTGCCCGATGCAGGAGCCCGATATGGGGATCGGCCCGCTCGATGACCTCGCCATCCAGCTCCAGCACCAAACGTAACACGCCGTGCGCGGATGGGTGCTGCGGGCCAAAATTCAGGGTGTAGTTGCGGATTTCAGCCATGTCGCTGCGGCTCCTCGCGGACGACCCGCGGAATCAGGTTTCGTTCTTCCAGCTTGGTAGGTTCATAGACCACGCGCTGACGATCCTGGTCATAGCGCATTTCCACATAACCCACCAGCGGGAAGTCCTTGCGGAATGGATGCCCCACAAAGCCGTAGTCCGTCAGAATGCGGCGCAGATCCGGGTGACCGTCGAAGATGATGCCATAAAGGTCGAAGGCCTCGCGCTCATACCAGTTTGCGGCACTCCAGATGTCATTGACCGAATCCACCACTGGCGCATCATCCTCAAGGAAGACGCGCAGCCGGATTCGATGATTATGCTTTACGGAGAGGAGATGATAGACCACGGCATAGCGGGGCCCTTCCCAGACTCCCTCGCCGTATTCCAGGTAATCCACGCCACACAGATCGATCAGCTGCTCGAAGGCCAGGGCAGCATCGTCCCGCAGGATGCGACAGGTCTCAAGCAAGCCCTCCCGCGGCAGTTCAATGGTCAGCTCGCCCAGCGCAATCTTCGGGTTCAGTACCCGCTCACCCAGACCTTCCATGATCTGTACGAGCAAGTTATCGAGGTATTCACTCATTTTCACCTACCGGGCAATCGTATTGGTGCGCTTGATCTTGTTCTGCAACTGCACCAGGCCATACAGCAAGGCCTCCGCCGTAGGCGGGCAACCGGGCACATAGATATCCACCGGCACGATACGATCGCAACCACGCACCACAGCGTAGGAGTAGTGATAATATCCACCGCCATTGGCGCAGGAACCCATGGAGACGACCCAGCGTGGCTCGGCCATCTGGTCATAGACCTTGCGCAGGGCTGGCGCCATCTTGTTGACCAGGGTCCCTGCCACGATCATCACATCCGATTGTCTAGGACTTGGCCGAAAAACAATGCCAAAACGGTCCAGATCATAGCGGGAAGCACCAGCGTGCATCATTTCCACGGCGCAGCAGGCCAGCCCGAATGTCATGGGCCACAGGGAACCGGTGCGCGTCCAGTTGACCAGCTTGTCAACCGTGGTGGTCACCACACCTTTTTCAAGGATACCTTCTATTCCCATTCCAGCGCTCCTTTCATCCATTCATAGATGAAGCCGATCACCAAGATGCCCAGAAAGACCACCATGGCCAGAAAGCCCGGCAACCCTATTTCGTCGAGCACTACGGCCCAGGGAAAAAGAAAGGCGATTTCCAGGTCAAAGAGGATGAACAGAATGGCTACGAGATAGTAACGCACATCGAACTTCATGCGGGCATCTTCAAACGCTTCGAACCCGCACTCATATGGCGACAGCTTTTCACTATCCGGCTTGTTGGGTGCAAGGATGAATCCCAGCACCAAGGGCACTACGCCGACCAGCAAGGCAATGATGATGAACACCAGTACCGGAAAGTAATTCTCTAGCACCCCTGCCTCCTCTCTTTGAGCTATTCTCCCGGCCACATCGTCCTGTCCGGGCAGGCCCTGACTTGCTCGCGGGCAAAAAACCAGTCTAGGTAGAGCCTTGCGCAATGTCAACAAACAAGTTTTGTTTATACCTTATGAAACAATTACTTATGCAACAAAGAGGTAAAAAAAACAGCCTTTTCAGGCTGTTTTGGTTTGGTGCCGAAGGCCGGACTCGAACCGGCATGGCTTGCGCCGCCGCCCCCTCAAGACGGTGTGTCTACCAATTTCACCACTTCGGCTTGTATACAATTAAATCAAATTCTAAAGCTTGAGACAATGGGGAGATCCAGTCTCAGGGTTGAGTACCGGTGCCCGTT
Organism: Thermithiobacillus plumbiphilus; assembly: GCF_038070005.1. Classification (NCBI taxonomy): domain Bacteria; kingdom Pseudomonadati; phylum Pseudomonadota; class Acidithiobacillia; order Acidithiobacillales; family Thermithiobacillaceae; genus Thermithiobacillus; species Thermithiobacillus plumbiphilus. The sequence goes on from NZ_JBBPCO010000011.1 coordinate 28,646, forward strand.
AATCCGGCAGGACCTTGCTGGGCGCCTGGAACGGGGCCAGAGGGCGGCTGCTGGGTGGGCGCGGGCGCCTGCCCCTGCGCTGGCCGGCTGGCGGCCGGTGCATCAGTCATGACGCTGTCCTGGCCGGTACGGGTGGACAGATAGGAAAGACCGAGGCTGCTCAGAAAGAACACCGCCGCTGCCAACCCTGTCGCACGTGTGAGGAAGTTCGCCGAACCCTGGCTGCCGAAGACGGTCTGGGAAGCACCGCTGCCAAAGGCAGACCCGATATCACTGCCCTGCCCTTTCTGGATCAGAACCAGGCCAATCAGGACCAGGGATACCAAGACCTGCACGACTGTCAGAAAGATCACCATATGAACCTCATTGAGTACAAGCCGGGCCTGAACTTTCAGGCAGCCGCAGCCGCACAGATCCTTAAGAATTCTTCCGCCTTGAGGGAGGCCCCACCGATCAGACCCCCATCGATGTCGGGCCGGGAAAAGATTTCAGCAGCATTTTCCGCCTTGACACTGCCGCCATAAAGTATACGGGTACTTGCGCCAACGCCGCTATCAAAAGCATGCAGTTCGGCACGCAGGAAGGCGTGCACCTCTTGCGCCTGGTCCGGCGTGGCAGTCAGCCCAGTGCCTATGGCCCATACCGGCTCATAGGCGATGACGGTCCCGTGAAAGGTTGCCGCATCCGTTTGCTGCAAAATGGCTTGTAACTGGGCCGACACCACCTGCTCGGTGATGCCCTGACTGCGCTGCTCCTCGGTCTCACCGACACAAAGCACCGGGATCAGCCCCGAGCGCTTTGCCGCGGCATACTTTCTGGCCACATCCTGATCAGACTCGCCAAAGATCTGGCGGCGCTCGGAATGTCCCAGGATGACATAGCGGCAGCCGAGGTCGCGCAACATTTCTCCGGAAATCTCGCCGGTATAGGCCCCATTCTTCTCCCAGAATAGATTCTGGGCACCATACCGAATCGGACTCCCCTTGAGAACCCGCGCAACCGCATCGATTGCGGTGAATGGCGGACAGACCAGGATCTCGACAGCCGAGGGATCGGGTTCAGCCTCCTTGATGGCGCGCACGAGGTTCTCCGCCTCCCAGCGCGTCGCATTCATTTTCCAGTTCCCCGCCACCATGGGTTGCCGCATGATTTCCTCCATTACGAATGTCAGAGCGGCATAGTAACGGCGCGCCCATGGGCGGTCAATTCCCCTGGAGCACCTGCCCCATGACCTTGCTGACCACCTCCGTCAATTCATCGGCCAGGTCATAAACCAGGATGTCATCTTCGCCCTCGACCATGATGCGCAACAAGGCTTCGGTTCCCGACGGCCGCACCAGCAGCCTGCCACTGTTGGCCAGGCGCTGCTCGGCCGCTGCAATCGCATCCATGATTTCTGGATATGAGCGATAATCCACGCGTGATTGCAGCCTGATATTGCGCAACACCTGTGGATAGCGCGGCATCCTGTTCACCAGTTTCGACAGAGGCTGGTGATGGCTGCACATGGCGGCAAGTACCTGCAGGGCCGCGACGATGCCATCCCCCGTGGTATTGTGAGGCGTGATGATATGCCCGGAGGTCTCGCCGCCCAGACGCCAGCCCCTGTCTTTCATCTGCTCCAGGACATATCGATCGCCCACGGCGGCGCGCGCGAAGGGGATACCCCTGTCCCGTAGTGCCTGCTCCAGCCCCAGGTTGCTCATCAGTGTTCCCACCACGCCGCCATTGAGGGTCCCCTGATGCTGCATCTCTGTGGCAATGACATAGAGGATCTGATCGCCGTCCACCAGCTGGCCCTTTTCATCGACCAGAATGACCCGGTCGCCATCACCATCAAAGGCAATGCCGATATCCGCCTTCTCAACCAGGACCCTGGCCTGCAGGGCGGCAGGTGCCGTGGACCCAACTTCATCGTTGATATTGAGGCCGTCTGGCTGATTGCCCATGACGATCACGTTGGCCCCCAGCTCCTGCAGAACCATGGGTGCGACGCGGTAATTGGCGCCATTGGCGCAGTCCACCACGACTCTCAGCCCGTTCAGGGTTTCGGACGTGGAGAATGTATGCTTGCAGAATTCCACATAACGGCCGGCCGCATCATCCACCCGGCGGGCCTTGCCCAGCTGATCCGGGGCCGGCAGGGTCATGGGCCTTTCGAGATAGGCCTCGATTTCCGCCTCGACGGCATCGGGGAGCTTGTTGCCATCACCCGAAAAGAACTTGATGCCATTGTCCATGTAGGGATTGTGCGAGGCGCTGATGACAATGCCCGCATCCGCGCGCAGGGCGCGTGTCAGATAGGCGATGCCTGGTGTTGGCAAGGGCCCAACCAGCAGGACGTTCAGGCCAGCGGAAGCCAGGCCGGCTTCGAGAGCGGACTCCAGGAGATAACCTGACAATCTGGTATCCTTGCCGATCAGCACGTTACCACGACCTTTCTTGACATGCCCTGCCAGCACGTGCCCGGCAGCCCAGCCCAGCTTGAGCACGAAATCCGGCATGATGGGCATCTCGCCCACCTGGCCACGGATGCCATCAGTTCCAAACCATTTTCTCGCCATGCACTTTCCTCATTGATTTTTTTGCCGCTTGGCGGCTTTTCAATTCACATTCAGCAAGGCGGACGTCATCCGCAGGGCCCGTGCGGTTGCAGCGACATCATGCGTGCGGATGATGCGCGCGCCCTGCCAGGCAGCGATGACCGCCAGCGCCAGCCCACCCTCAAGCCGCTCCTCGACGGGAAGATCCAGCACCTTGCCGATAAAAGATTTGCGCGAGACACCAATCAGGACCGGATAAGCGCTCCGGATCAGCTCAGGCAGATGCTTGAGCAGCGCGAGGTTGTGCACAACCCGTTTGCCAAAGCCGATACCGGGATCCAGCACAATGCGGTCTCGCGGAATGCCGGCCTCGATGCAGATCTCGGCCCGCTGGCGCAGGAAAGCGAACACCTCAGCGCAGACATCTTCGTACTCCGGATTCTCCTGCATGGTACGGGGAGTACCTTTCATGTGCGTCAGACAGACGGGAGCACCCAAATCGGCGACCGTGGCAAGGGCTTGCGGATCCGCCTGCAAGGCACTGACATCATTGATCAGCCCCGCGCCATGCTGCCAGGCGGCGCGCATCACGGCGGACTTCATCGTATCGATGGAAATAGGCAAGGAAATGCTATTTGCAAGTACCTCGATGACCGGGACGACTCTGGAGAGCTCTTCCTCGACTGTGATTGCAGGCGCACCTGGACGAGTGGACTCTCCACCGATATCGATGATATCCGCGCCATCCGCCACCATCTGGCGGGCATGGGCCAGGGCCTTGTCCAGGCAAAAAAATTGACCCCCGTCCGAGAAGGAATCGGGAGTCACGTTGAGAATACCCATCACAAGCGGGCGGCCCAGATCAAGAGGCCGCCCGTTGCAGTCCAGCATGGCTGCAGGTTCAGACATATCCCGCAGTCAGTTTCAGACGGGATTGCTGCCCGGCTTCAGGGAGGGTTCCTTGTCCCCTTCTCCACCCGCAGGCAGGACAGGGGCAGGCGTGCCGGCTCCAGGCCCGGGACCGCCATCCACGACCACCTTGGCACGAACCTCACGGCCCGCCATGATGTCGTTGACCTGATCCGCATCCAGGGTTTCGAACTTGAGCAGCGCACGGGTCATGACTTCAACCTTGTCGCGATTGGTCTCGACCAGATGACGCGCCCGCTGGTACTGCTCGCGAATGATGCGCTGCACCTCTTCGTCGACCGTGCGTGCGGTTTCCTCGGACACATTCGAGTGCTTGCTGACCTCGCGACCAAGGAACAGCTCCTCTTCCTTTTCCCCGATGACCATGGGGCCGATATTGCTCATGCCCCACTGGGTGACCATGCGTCGCGCCAGTTCGGTGGCGCGCTGGATGTCATTGCCGGCACCGGTGGTCATCTGGTTCAGGAAGATTTCCTCGGCCACACGCCCACCCATGAGGATGGCGATGTTGTTCAGGATCTCGTTGCGCTCGTAGTTGAAGCGGTCCTCGGTCGGCAACTGCATGGTCAGACCCAGGGCCCGGCCGCGCGGGATGATGGTCACCTTGTGCACCGGATCGGTCCCAGGCAGCAGCTTGGCCACCACGGCGTGACCCGATTCATGATATGCCGTGGTCTCCTTCTGCTTGTCGGACATGACCATGGACTTGCGCTCGGCGCCCATCATGACCTTGTCCTTGGCGTCCTCGAAGTCCGCCATGTCCACCAGACGCTTGTTGCGGCGCGCGGCCATGAGCGAGGCTTCATTGACCAGGTTGGCCAGATCGGCACCCGAGAAGCCTGGCGTACCGCGCGCGATCACCTTGGGATCGACATCCGGCGCGGCCGGCACCTTGCGCATGTGAACCTGCAGGATCTGCTCGCGCCCGCGGATATCGGGCAGCGGCACCGTGACCTGGCGGTCGAAGCGGCCCGGGCGCAACAGAGCCGGGTCGAGCACGTCCGGACGGTTGGTCGCGGCAATCACGATGATGCCCTCGGAACCCTCGAAACCGTCCATTTCCACCAGCAACTGGTTCAGGGTCTGTTCGCGCTCGTCATTACCACCCCCGAGACCGGCGCCACGCTGGCGCCCCACGGCATCGATCTCATCGATGAAGATGATGCAGGGTGCATGCTTCTTGGCCTGCTCGAACATGTCGCGCACGCGCGAGGCGCCCACACCGACGAACATTTCCACGAAATCGGAACCGGAAATCGAGAAGAACGGCACCTTGGCTTCCCCGGCGATGGCCTTGGCGAGCAGGGTCTTGCCCGATCCGGGAGGACCCATCAGCAGCACGCCCTTGGGAATACGGCCACCGAGTTTCTGGAATTTCTGCGGATCACGCAGGAACTCGACCAGTTCGGCGACTTCTTCCTTGGCTTCATCGACGCCCGCGACGTCGGCGAAGGTGACCTTGTTGTTGTCCTCGGTGAGCATGCGTGCGCGGCTCTTGCCAAAGGACATGGCACCGCGGCCACCCGCGCCGCCTCCCTGCATCTGACGCATGAAGAATATCCAGACGCCGATCAGCAACAGCATCGGAAACCAGGAAATCAGGATGGAAACCAGCAGGGACTGGCCCTCCTGCGGCTTCACCTTGATGTTCACGCCGGAGTTGAGCAGATCGCGGACGAGCCCCGGATCATTGGGCGTGAACACGCGAAAGTGCTCGCCACTCCCCAGGGTGCCGTCGATCCGGTCACCCTGAATGGTGACCTGGGCAACGTTGCCATTCTTGACGCTGGTCATGAACTCCGAGAAGTCCAGCGTCTGCGTGCTCATGCTGCCCTGGTTGAAATTCTGGAAGACCATCATCAGGATCAACCCGATGATGGCCCACAATGCTATATTCTTAGCCATGTTGTTCAATCTACGGCTCCTTGAGCTGATAAAGCTGTTTAAGCTAAGACAGCACGAGCAGGAAGAGGTTCGAAGGGACGAAGGTAATTTACCATAACATGGAGATAAGCAGACCTCCAGTCCATCCTTTTGCCTAGCCCTTGAAATCCATGCCTAACCAGTACTGTTCTGCCGACCGCGCCCGGGATGCTTCCGGCTTGCGGACCACGATCCGCCCGAAGCGGGCCTTGATCGCAGTCCTCAGGGCATCGGCGCCGGACCCCATGAATACCTTCACGAGAAGCACACCACCAGGCCTGAGCACCTCGGCGGCAAATTCCAGTGCCAGTTCGGCCAACTGCATGGAACGGGCCTGATCTACGGCAGCCACCCCACTCATATTGGGGGCGATGTCCGACATTACAAGGTCCACCTGTTGTCCCCCGAGCGCATCCATCAGTGTTTGATAGACTGCCTCGTCATTGAAGTCTCCCTGGATGAAAGTCACATCCGGCAGGGGATCCATCGGCAGACGATCCAGGGCGATGACCTTGCCCTTGCCACTCAGATAACGTGCCGCCACCTGGCTCCAGCCGCCAGGCGCGGCACCAAGATCGACGACGTGCATGCCGGGCCTGAAAATCCGGTCCTTGTCCTGGATTTCCATGAGCTTGAAGGCTGCCCGGGATCGATATCCCTCCTTCGCGGCCCGCTTGACGAAAGGATCGCTGAAATGCTCATCCAGCCAGCGGCGACTCGATTTCGATCTAGTCATGTCCCTCCTCCGCAATGCCCCGTGTCCGCTGCCGGATCCGGAAAAAGAGGATCGACCCGCTGCCCGCGCCAAAGCAAAGCGCCAGCAGGAAATCCCAGGGGCTTGGCAAACGCAGGCTCAGCACCAGTATAGGTACCATCAGGACCAGGATCAGGGCGAGTTCGATCTTCAGTCTGGCAAATGGATCCCGGTCCACGCATAGCTCCAGTTTCTCTGCTCAAGAGTGCTATAATCCGCCATCAATTCGGAAGGGGGCGATATGCTCAACAGCAAGCAGCGACAATATTTGAAAGGTCAGGCACATTCCCTGAACCCGGTGATTCTGGTTGGCGATGCAGGATTGTCGGACAACCTGCTGGCCGAACTGGACCGTACCCTGGCCCATCACGAACTGATCAAGGTACGACTGCCGGCCATGGAGCGCAATGAACGCGACAGTCTGGCCGCAGAGATCGTCATGCGCAGCGGGGCCGAAATGGTGCAGATGATCGGGCGTGTGCTGGTGATCTATCGCGCCAGCGAGAAGCAGCGTTATTCCCTGCCCTGATCCGGCCTGTCGCGCTTGTTTGCGGGACCTACCTGAACCCAGAGCTGCCAGATCACGACGAGCAGAACCAGCAGGAAGATCAGACTGGAAACCCCATGCAGGGCCCCGAACAGTTGCAGCTCCGGACTGTCCGGTGCCAGGGCGTCAACAGGACCCCGCGCCTTGATGGCTTCCATTCTCGGGTTCAGCAGGAGCCGGCTGGCGAGCAAAAGTAGCGCGACAAAAGACCAGGCCAGCCTGGCAGCCCTGCCGCCACCCCGCAGGGCCTGGACCAGAAACCACAGGGCGAAAGCCAGCCCAGCCCAGTCCAGGTAGGCAAACAGCACGCCGGCGACATTACCGGCCATCTGCCGCTCCGGCAAATGCGCGAAGAGGACGGGTGCCACAGCGCCACCCATGAACAGCAGGGCACCGGCCCAGATGCCCAGCAGGATCCTGTTCAGGCGGTGCATGGCCGGCACGCTGGTTTCAGACGCTTACTGATAAGTCACCTGAAGGATCTCGTACTCCCGCACACCAATGGGAGCCTTGACCTCGACCACGTCGCCTTCGCGCTTGCTGATCAGGGCGCGGGCAATGGGTGAGCTGATCGAGACCTTGTTTTCCTTCAGGTCCGCCTCGTCGTCGCCGACGATCTGGTAGGTCACCTGAACGCCTTCGGCATCCTCAAGGCGTACCGTCGAGCCAAACACGACGCGACCATCGGCACTCAGGGTCGCAGGATCGATGATCTGGGCCCGGGCAAGCTTGTCTTCGAGTTCCATGATGCGGCCCTCGATAAAGCCCTGTCGTTCCTTGGCGGCATCGTATTCCGCATTTTCCGACAGATCCCCCTTGGAACGGGCCTCCGCAATCGCCTCGATCACCGACGGACGCTCTACGGTTTTCAGGCGATGCAGTTCGTCCCTGAGCCGCTGGGCCCCTGTCACGGTCATTGGCACCTTGCTGGTCATGCACGCTCCTCCTTCAGACTGCGTTCACTATTCTCGTGGTTGATACGCTCATGTAGTTGCTGCAACTGCGTCACGCCTGGCTCGCTGCCGACCCGCATCCGCAGGGCGGCATAGGCAGCCTGGGCGCCAGCCAGGGTCGTGTAGTAGGTGATGCGCTGCTGGAGCGCAGCCCGGCGGATGCTGTAGGACGCGCGCACCGCTTCCGCCTCTTCCACGGTATTGATGATCAGGCAGACATCGCCATTCTTGATGTGGTCGACGATATGCGGCCGCCCCTGGGTGACCTTGTTGACCGTTTCGACCGGGATGCCCCGCTCGGCCAGATAGGCCGCGGTGCCGCGCGTCGCCATCAACTCGAAACCCAGCTCCTCCAGGCCGCGGGCAACGGCGATCAAACCTGGCTTGTCGGCGTCGCGCACGCTAAGGAATACCCGGCCAGCCTCTGGCAGGCGTTCGCCGGCTCCCATCTGCGCCTTCAGGAAGGCCTCGCCAAAGGTGGCGCCGACGCCCATCACCTCACCGGTGGACTTCATCTCGGGCCCGAGCAGCACATCCACGCCGGGGAACTTGATGAAGGGGAAGACCGATTCCTTGACGCTGTAATGGCGCGGCGCGATCTCCGCATGGATACCCTGGCTGGCCAGACTGCTGCCGGCCATGCAGCGAGCAGCGATCTTGGCCAGCGGCCTGCCCGTGGCCTTGGAGACAAATGGCACGGTTCTCGATGCGCGCGGATTCACCTCAAGGACATAGACATCCTCGCCCTGCACCGCGAACTGGACGTTCATGAGCCCGACCACCCCAAGCGACCTGGCCAGCATGCGGGTCTGGTCCCGCAACTGAGCCTGGATGGCTGGCGACAGACTGAACGGCGGTAGTGAGCTGGCGGAGTCGCCACTGTGCACGCCGGCCTGCTCGATATGCTCCATGATGCCGCCCAGGATCACCTGCTCACCATCGCTGACGGCATCGATGTCGACCTCGGTGGCATCATTCAGGAAGCGGTCGAGCAGCACCGGCTGGTCTTCGGACACCCGCACCGCCTCGCGCATGTAGCGATCGAGATCGGTCTCGCTATACACGATCTCCATGGCCCGCCCGCCGAGCACATAGGAAGGCCGGACCACCAGCGGATAGCCGATCTCCGCAGCTTTCTCGCGCGCCTGTTCGGGTGTGCGGGCAATCCGGTTGGGCGGCTGGCGCAATCCATCACGCTCCAGCAACTGCTGGAAGCGCTCGCGATCCTCGGCCAGATCGATGGAATCCGGTGTGGTGCCGATGATCGGCACGCCGGCGGCCTCCAGTGCATTGGCAAGTTTCAGCGGCGTCTGGCCGCCAAACTGCACGATCACGCCCTTGGGTTTTTCGAGCTGCACGATTTCGAGCACGTCTTCCAGAGTCACCGGCTCGAAGTAGAGACGGTCGGAGGTATCGTAATCGGTCGAGACCGTTTCCGGGTTGCAGTTGACCATGATGGTCTCGTAGCCATCCTCGCGCAGGGCCAGCGCGGCATGCACGCAGCAGTAGTCGAACTCGATGCCCTGGCCGATACGGTTGGGCCCGCCGCCGAGGATCAGGATCTTGTCGCGATCCGTAGGCTGCGACTCGCATTCCGCCTCATAGGTGGAATACATGTAGGGCGTGCGGGAATCGAATTCGGCGGCACAGGTATCGACGCGCTTGTAGACCGGACGGACGCCGAACCGCTGGCGAGTTTCACGCAGCGCGGTTTCGGTGGCACCCAGCAGGCGGGCCAGACGCCGGTCGGAAAAGCCCATGCGCTTGAGCTGCAGGAGACGCCCGGCATCCAGGTCAGCAAGGGCCTGCCCGCGCAGCTCCTCTTCGGTCCTGACGATCTCCTCGATCTCCTCCAGAAACCAGGGATCGATGCGGGTGGCCTCATACACCCGGTCCAGGCTCCAGCCCATGCGGAAGGCATCCGCCACGAACCAGATGCGATCGGCACCGGGCACCAGAAGTTCCTGCTCAATGCGCGCCACGGCTTCCGGATCGTCCCTGTCCACCTTTTCATCCAGGCCGTCCACGCCTACCTCAAGACCGCGCAGCGCCTTCTGGAAGGATTCCTGGAAGGTGCGGCCCATGGCCATCACCTCGCCCACCGATTTCATCTGGGTGGTCAGGCGGGCATCTGCCTGCGGGAACTTCTCGAAGGTGAAGCGCGGGATCTTGGTCACCACGTAATCGATGGTGGGCTCGAAACTCGCCGGCGTGGCCTGGGTGATGTCGTTTTGCAGTTCGTCGAGGCTGTAACCCACGGCCAGCTTGGCCGCAATCTTGGCAATCGGGAAACCGGTCGCCTTGGAGGCCAAGGCCGAGGAACGCGATACCCGCGGATTCATCTCGATGATGATCATGCGGCCATTTTCGGGGTTGATGGCGAACTGCACGTTCGAGCCACCCGTTTCCACGCCGATCTCGCGCAGCACCGCAATGGCGGCATTGCGCATGATCTGGTATTCCTTGTCGGTGAGCGTCTGCGCGGGTGCGACCGTGATGGAGTCCCCGGTATGGATGCCCATGGGATCGAGGTTCTCGATCGAGCAGATGATGATGCAGTTGTCCTTGCGGTCACGCACCACCTCCATCTCGTATTCCTTCCAGCCGATCACGGATTCTTCGATCAGGACCTCGCTGCTGGGGCTGGCGTCGAGGCCGCGCGGCACGATTTCTTCGAACTCCTCGCGGTTGTAGGCGATGCCGCCCCCGGAGCCCCCCATGGTGAAGGACGGCCGGATGATGGCGGGGAAGCCGATATCCTCAACCACCATACGCGCTTCTTCCATGGAATGGGCGAAGGCGGAGCGCGGCATGTCGAGACCGATCTTCTGCATGGCCTGCTTGAAAAGATCGCGGTCCTCTGCCTTGCGAATGGCGTCGATCGAGGCCCCGATCAGCGCCACCCCGTATTGTTCCAGCACGCCTTCGCGGGCGAGATCCAGGGCGCAATTGAGCGCGGTCTGCCCGCCCATGGTCGGCAGGATGGCATCGGGCCGCTCGACCTCGATGATCTTCGCCACCGTGCGCCATTCAATGGGCTCGATGTAGGTGGCGTCGGCCATCTCGGGATCGGTCATGATGGTGGCCGGATTGGAGTTCACCAGGATGACCCGGTATCCCTCGGCACGCAGGGCCTTGCAGGCCTGGGCGCCGGAATAGTCGAACTCGGCGGCCTGACCAATCACGATGGGCCCGGCGCCAATCAGCAGAATGCTTTTGATATCAGTACGTTTTGGCATGGTTGCGGCTCTTGCGGTAGGCGTCTACCTGCTCAATGAATCGATCGAAAAGGTAGCCCATGTCGCCTGGTCCGGGGCTCGCTTCGGGATGCCCCTGAAAGCTGAAGGCCGGCAGTTCGGTATGCGCCACCCCCTGCAGGCTACCGTCGAAGAGCGATACATGGGTAACACGCAGGCTGGCTGGCAGGCTGTTAGGCTCGATGGCGAAACCATGATTCTGGCTGCTGATCAGGACGCGACCGCTATCGAGATCCTTGACCGGATGATTGGCACCATGATGGCCAAATTTCATTTTGACCGACCTGGCGCCCAGCGCCAGACACAGCAGCTGGTGGCCAAGACAGATGCCGTAGGTCGGCACGCCCTGTTCCAGCAACTCGCGGGTGGCCTGCTGGGCATAGCGCATCGGCTCCGGATCCCCGGGACCGTTGGATAGAAACACCCCATCCGGCCTCAGGGCCAGCACGGTTTCCGCCGGGGTCTGCGCCGGCACTACCGTGACCCGGCAACCGCGATCGACCAACATGTGCAGGATGTTGCTCTTGATGCCATAGTCATAGGCCACGATGTGACGCGGCAGGGCCTCTTCCAGTGAGGCGGGCGCCTCCGGCAAGCCGGCATCAAGGCGCCAGCTGCCCTGGGCAAACAGATAGGGCTCGGCCACGCTGACATCGCGCGCCAGGTCCATGCCAACCAGCCCGGCAAACTCCCGGGCGGCGGCTATGGCGGCCTGGGGATCGATATCCGGGCCAGCCACCAGGGCGGCGTTCTGGGCCCCCTTTTCGCGCAGGATCCGGGTCAGTTGCCGGGTATCGACACCAGCGATGGCGACCACCTGATTTTCTCGCAGATAATCTTCGAGGGGCCGTTCAAGGCGCCAGCTGCTCGCCCGGCGCGGCAGATCGCGGATCACCAGGCCGGCAGCATGGACCCGGCTGCTTTCGGTATCGACGGCATTCACCCCGACATTGCCCACGTGAGGATAGGTCAGGGTGACGATCTGCCGGGCATAGGAAGGGTCCGTGAGGATTTCCTGATAGCCGGTCATGGCGGTGTTGAAGCACAATTCGCCCACGCTCTGCCCTTCGGCGCCCACACTCTCACCCCAAAACAGCGCGCCATCTTCCAATGCCAGCAATGCTTTCACGCCTGTACGCTCCTGAACTGCACATGCAAAAACGGGAGGGGCAACCCCTCCCGCCAAGAACCCTGAAAAATCAATGAAATACTTTTATGGATTTCCTGGAATTTTAAGAAAAACCGGCTTCCGGGTCAATGCGAAAGCCCGCAGCGGCGCAAATATACCTCGCCAGCTCAGGTCTGACCCGTCAGGGCGCCCGCCACCGCCTGTCGCCGATCGAGCGATAGCCAGAAGATGCCACCCGGCAGACTCGCCAGCAGGACCGTGAACCCCGCGAGCAGGGACAAGGCAAGCGCCTGCTCCGCCGCCACCCCGCTATAGGCCAAAAAGTATACCAGCAGGCTTTCGCGCAGACCCCAGCCACCCAGGGTCAGGGGCAGGACGGTGAGAAGGCTGACCAAAGGCCAGAGCACCCAGATGGCCGCGGCATCGAGTGACACGCCCAGCGCCTTGCCGAGCACCACGAACATGGCGATCGAAATCAGCTGCACCAGCAGGGAGAGTGCCAGCACGCGCCAGCGGCAGGCATGCCCTTGAAACAGGGTCGCCAGCGCCAGACGCACCTCGCAGAGCTTCTCTCCCAGCCTGCCCGCCCGCCGGGCAATCCGGTCCAGACCTGACCAGAGCAGCACGGCCATGCCAGCGAGATAGGCCAGGGCAATCAGGCCGAGCAGCAAGCCGACCGGCGGCAGGCTTGCCAGCCAGAAGCCACCCAGCACGAATGCAAGCACTGCCACTGCAATCAGCACACCCAGGCCGATCAGGCGTTCGCCAAAGACCGCCGCCACTGCCAGCGCAAGACTCTGGGTGTAAGGTCTGCTGAGATAGGCGCGTACGGCATCGCCCGAGACCGCACCCGGAAGGACCTGATTGAAAAAGGCGCCAATGCCAGTCAGGCGCAGCAGCAGCGGATAGGGCATGGGGCTGCCAAGGCCCTGCATGACATAACGACTGCGCCAGGCCGAGCAGGCGAGATTGAGCCAGTACAGGACGATCCCGGCCAGAAACCATGGCATGTGCATGCCTGCCAGAATCAGGCCAAGCTTCTGCCAGTCCAAATCCCGGAATACCCAGTAGAGCAGGACAGCGGATACGCCAGCCTGCAGAAATGTCTTCAAGTGTCGCCTGCTCTGCAAGCCTTTCTCCAATCACCGGCCAAGGATGCGGCAAGCAGCAGATCCGCATCCAGATAGAACAGGCAGGATGCCTCAGCGCTCCAGCTTGGGCGCCACCAGCAAGGCCTGGGGTACATGCAACTTGATCGCGGTCGCGATCTCCAGGGTAACGCCCGGACGGTTTCGTACCGACACCCAGAGCACGTTCAGCTTCATGTTGAAGTTGGCGAAGACCACTTCGCGATAGTGCACGAGCACTGCCTGGATGCGTTGCAGGCAGGCATCGATGATCTCCGGCGACTGCTTGCCCAGATGCGGGATGAGCATCATGAAATCACTGACAGGACGCCCATCCTCGTCCCGGGTCGGCACCAGTTTCCAGAGAGGGACGCCAGGCTCAAGGGCTTCCGCTTCACAGACCGCGCGCGGGCCGGCTTTGGAGATCTGCATAAGGCCTCCTGCAGAGAGTACTCAGAATCGAAACCGATCCTCCTTGGAGTCAGTCTGGCCGGATCGGTTCGATGCCATCTGCCGGACGCCCGAGCACTGCTGGACTGAGGCGCCGCACAGCCAGGGGATGACTTCAGGATGCTGCCTGAACGGGGATATCGTGGCCGATGCGTGCTATCCGGTTGCCCTCGTCCACATAGACCAGGCGCGGCTTGTGGCGGGCAGCCTCGGCGTTGTCCAGCCCGCAGTAGGCGGCGATGATCACCAGATCTCCCGGTGAGGCCTTGTGCGCAGCGGCGCCGTTCACCGAAATGATGCCGGACCCGGCCTCCGCGACGATGGCGTAGGTCGTGAAGCGCTCGCCGTTGTTCACGTTATAGATATGAATCTGCTCGTACTCGCGGATGCCCGCCGCAGCCAGCAGCTCGGCGTCGATCGCGCAGGAACCCTCATAGTGCAGTTCGGAGTGCGTGACCGTGGCGCGGTGAAGCTTTGCCTTGAGCATTTGAATGAACACAAATTTCTCCTTACCGGCCTGCCCGGGATGAATGCCACCTGCGGCGACCAACGAAATTGTGACTATTATCGCGGATTTACAGGGACATTATCAATGAGCCGGGTCCTGCCAAGCCGGGCGGCGGCAAACCAGCGCAGCGCTCCCCCGCCCTCGGCGGGCTGCAGGGTGGCGGCGTCGAGCAAGTCCAGATATTCAGGTTGAAAGCCCGCCGACTCCAGACGCGACCAGGCCCTCTCCCTGGCGGCGTCGCTTGCAGGCGCAGCCGCCAGCCCGCACAGCACCTGATAAAGCAGTGGCGCCAGCTTGCGTTGTCCGGCATCCAGATAGCCGTTGCGGGAACTCAGGGCAAGGCCGTCCGGCTCGCGCAGGGTCGGCACCGCCACGATTTCCACCGGCAGATTCAGGTCCAGCACCATGCGGCGAATGATCTGCAACTGCTGGAAGTCCTTCTCGCCGAATACCGCCGCCCCAGGCTGCACCAGACCAAAGAGCTTGGCGACGACGGTCGCCATGCCAGTGAAATGGCCGGGCCGGGCCAGCCCACACAGCCGCTCGCTCAGCTCGGCGGGCGGGACCACCGTCGTCAAGCCCTGCCTGCCCAGGGGGTAGAGGGCCTGCTCCGAGGGAGCGAATACGGCGGCCACGCCGGCCGGGCGCAAGCGGGCCAGATCCTGCTCCAGGGTGCGTGGATAGCTGGAAAAGTCTTCCGCTGGCCCGAACTGCAGGGGATTGACAAAGATGCTGACGATCACCGGCCTGCCGGTTTCCTGACCGCGGCGCACCAGTGCCAGGTGCCCCGCGTGGAGATTGCCCATGGTGGGCACGAGTACTGGGCCCGGATTGATGCGCCGCCAGTCGGCGAGCGCTTCAAGGTCCTGCAGCAGCTCCATGCTCAGCCCTCTCCGGACCCGGGATAGGCGCGCTGATGGACATCGTCCACGAACCGGGCCAGGGCATCCTGGCAGAGTGCGGCTCCTTCCAGGTAGCGTCTGACGAAACCGGGGCTCTGGCCCAGGAAAAGGCCAAGCACATCCTGCATGACCAGCACCTGGGCATCGCAGTGCGGCCCGGCGCCGATGCCGATGGTGGGCACGGTGGATTCCGCCGTGATCTGGGCTGCCAGATCGGCCGGCATGGCCTCCAGCACCAGCAGGCGGGCGCCGGCGGCCACCAGCTGGCGCGCATCCTCACGCAGACGGGCAGCCGTGACTTCATCACGCCCCTGCTGGCGATAGCCGCCCAACTGGTGCACCGATTGCGGTGTCAGGCCGATATGCCCACAGACGGGGATGCCGCGGGCGCTGAGAAAGGCCACGGTTTCGGCCATGACCGCTCCGCCTTCGAGCTTGACGACCTCAGCCCCAGCGCGCAACAACTCACCGGCGCTGCGCAAGGCCTGTTCCGGGCTCTCCTGATAGCTCAGGAAGGGCAGATCGCTGATCAGCAGGGCACGCTCGCGGCCCCGGGCGACGGCGCGGGTATGATAGACCATCTGCTCCAGGGTGACGGACAGGGTGTTGTCCTCGCCAGCGAAGGTCATGCCCAGCGAATCGCCCACCAGCAGGGCATCAGCCCCGGCGCGATCCGCAAGTCTTGCGAAGGTGTAGTCATAAGCGGTCAACACCGCCAGGGTTTGCTTGCCGCGGGCGCGATCCCAGTCAATGAGGCTCTGGCGCCTGACCCGGGCTGGCAGCTTGTCGGAATCAGCCATTTAGAAATCCCTATCCTGTAGCATGGCGCTGGCGCCTGCCGAGCGAATGCGCTGAAGCAAGGCCGCGAAGTCCTGCGGATGATGCTCGAAATCGTGGCTTTCGGCATCGATCCTCAGCACGGGCGAGGCCTGATAATGATCGAAAAGGCGATCATAGCCATTCACGAGAGCTTGCAGATAATTTCCGGAAATTGCCTGTTCGTGAACGATGCCACGCCGGCGGATGCGACCTTGCAGAAATCCCACGCCGGCCCGCAGATAAATAATGAGATCCGGTGTCGTGACAGGTGGCTTGAGCGCCTCGTGCACCTGATTATACAGGGAAAACTCCTCCTCTCCGAGGTTCAGGGCAGCAAACAACCGGTCCTTGTCCCACATGAAGTCCGCCACGATGCCGGGCCTGAACAGGTCTGCCTGGCGCAGTCCCTCCATCTGCCGGGCGCGCTGCAACAGAAAGAACAACTGTACCGCCAGGGCATGACGCGCGGGCTCCTCATAGAAGGCCGGCAGGAAGGGATTCTCCTCCGGCAGTTCCAGCAGGAGGGAAAAGCCAAGTGCTTCGGCCAGCCGTCTGGCAAGGGTACTCTTGCCGACCCCAATGGGGCCTTCCACGGCAATGTAGCGCAATTGCGTCAAGATATTCACTCGTTTTCGGAAGCCGGGATCATTCAGCCTGCTTCAGCGGCTGCACCAGATGCCTGTCTGGGCAGCGCAGCCAGGCATCGCGGGCCGTGAGGCCACCAGGCAGCACCCAGTCGCCCGCCACTTCCGCCAGCGGCCCAAGCACAAAGGCCCGCTCGCAGGCACGCGGGTGCGGGATCTCCAGGCGCTCGCCATGCATCACCCGGTCACCATAGAACAGCAGATCCAGATCGAGCACGCGAGGTCCCCAGCGCTGCTCCAGCTGGCGCTGTCTGCCGGCCCCGGCCTCGATGGCAAGCAGGCAGTCGAACAGGGCTTCAGGATCCAGGGTGGTTTCAAGGCCGGCGACGGCATTCACGTAGTCAGGCTGGGCAATGCCGCCGACTGGTGCTGTGCGGTACAGCCGGGAACTGGCGATGAGGCGGCAGCCCGGCAGCCCAGCCAAGGCCTCCAGCGCCCTGCCGACCTGACTGGCGGGTCCATGAAGATTGCTGCCCAGGCCTATCCAGGCGGTTGCGATCGAGCATGGCTCTCCGAGGCCTGCAGGCTTTGCCTTATCCACTGTTTCGCCGTTTCCCGATCCGTGACATGCCCTTCCACCACTGCCCGGCGCAATTGCGCCAGCAGCTCCCCGATGCGGGGCCCGCGGGGTATACCCAGGGCCTGCAGATCCTTGCCGCTCAGAGGAAGACGCAGATCATACTGATGTTGGATGAATTCTGAAACCTGTGCCTGCAGGATTTCGCATTCATCCCAGGACAGCAGGGCCAGCAATCCTTCCATGCTCAGGGGCGACAGAAGCTGATAGCGGGTCCAGGGATCCAGGGGCTTGAGCAGCCTGGAACGTGCCTGCCTCAGCTTTTCCACATCCGAGAGGGCGGCAGAGAGCTCGCGCGCGGGCAACTGGAACTCCCGCAGGCGTTGCCGCAGGCGCGCATCATCCAGATCCCCCCAGAACACGCGTATCCAAAGCCGCCAGCCAGCGACCTCCGGCGCAGCGCGAAACAGCAGCCGATACCAGCGCAGGCTGTCCACCGCCCGGGCGACCCGGGCCCTGAACCGCGCCGGATCCGCCAGCGGTTCACCACGCAGCACCGGCCAGAGGTGCAGCTCAGAGAGCCGGTCGCTCAGCGCCAGTGCATGAGGCAGGTCCAGCAGATAAGACAGCTCACGCCAGAGCCTCGCGCCGGACAACTGGGAGAAGACATCCAGATGCACGGCATTGCGGACCAGACGCTCACTCATGGCGTCCATGAGAAATCCCAGACGCAGCTCAAACCGCAGGGCCCGCAGGATGCGCGTGGGATCCTCGATGAAAGACAGGCTGTGCAGCACGCGGATACGGCGCTCCTTGAGATCCGTGGCGCCATGATAGGGATCCAGCAGCTCCCCGAAGCGCTCGGGATGGATGTGCATGGCCATGGCGTTGATGGTGAAGTCGCGCCGCCACAGGTCCGCCTGTATCCCGCTGGATTCGACCCGGGGCAAGGCGGCGGGTGATGGATAATGTTCCACCCGGCTACTCGCCAGGTCCAGCCGCTCACCGCCCGGAAAACTCAGGGTGGCGGTACCAAAGCTTGGGTGAACCGAGACCTGCAGCTCGGGGTTGCGGGCTTGCAGCTGACGGGCCAGTACGGGCGCTTCGCCCTCCACCACGATATCGACATCCTGGGTCTGGGCATTGAGCAGGAGGTCGCGCACACTGCCGCCCACCAGATAGGCACGCATGTCCAATGACGCCGCCACCTCGCCGAGCTCGCGCAGGCGGCTTTCCCGTGCAGGCCCCCACTGCCCGCGTACCCGTCCGGCGAGATTGCGCCTGGGCGCTGGCCGGGAAGGCTCCAGCGCATGGCTGGCTTCCAGCTGCCGGACATCCCATGGCGTGATCACACCGATCAGATGGCCCTGGGAATCCTGCACACCGATCATGGGCACAGCCGAGCGACCAAGCAGCTCGCGGACACTGGACAAGGTAGCCCGCTCTGCCAGCACCGGCAGGCTTTCCACGTAGTCTGCCAGGGGCCGCGCACCCAGGCCATGGCGCATGGCGTTCTCCAGCAACTGACGGTGGACGTAGCCCAGCGGCGCGCCGGATTCATCCCGCACGGGCATGCCGCGATGTGGGTAGCGGCCCAGCATGTCCAGCGCATCCCGGATGGTCCAGGATGCTTCCAGCGCATGCACCGGGCGAGACATGAAGTCCCGCGCCAGCGGGACGGGGGCAAGATGCTGGTGCAGGACGGCAAGCAGGCTTTCCTCGGCCTCCACGAGCGTCATGCCGTGCAGGGTGGCGGAAGCCGCGGCGGCATGTCCGCCGCCACCCAGGCGGGCGGCAATCTCATTCACCGCCATGCCGGATTCGCCACGCGAGCGCGCGATCAGGGAAATGCGCGCGCCCGAATCGAGCAGGACAAAGGCGGCGTCCGGTTGTTTCATATCCATCAGCCGGCTGACCAGCACGGCGGCATCCTCCACATAGCCCTCGGTGACCAGCGAGGCGAGCAGAATCCGCTTGCCGGAAAGTTCGAGCAACTGCAGATCATGCAAAAGCCGACCCAGCAACTCGATCTGATCCGGATTGAGCCGTTCCTGCAGGAAGCGCCCAACGAATCCGAGATCCGCCTGCCTTTCCAGCAGCCAGGCCAGGGCCAGGAAATCACGCGGTTTCACTCCGGGATAGGTCAGGCCACCGGTATCCTCGAAGATGCCCAGAGCCAGCAGGGTGGCCAGTTCCGGATCAGCCGTCATCCCTCTGGCCCGCAACTGCTCGATGATCAGGGTGGAGTTGGCGCCAGTCGGCGCATGGACCACCTGAACCTGCGGGAGCGTCACCCCTGCTGCGGGATGGTGATCATAGGCCTGCAGCACCACGCGAGGACTGTCGGCCAGCGGTGCCAGGGGCCCCAGACGGCCGGCCTCGCTGCAGTCGACCAGCACCATGCGCTCGACCTGGGCCGGGTCCACTGCCGACAATGGCAGCAGCTTCGCTTCCAGATGCGGTCTTGCAAGAAAAAGCCGGCGCAGATCGCGCGCGGCGCCACCGGGCAGTACGGGAGCACAATCCGGATGCAGGCATAGCGCCCCGAGCAGGGAGGCAAAGCCGTCGAGATCGGCTTGCTCATGGGTGACGATCAGACAGCGGGGGGACTCGGGGGGTGGGCGCTCCGGCGCGAGATCAGGGTGATCTGGCGGTTTTCGGGGAGCGCTCACGGCTGCGCAACATCCTTGCGCTTTGTCGTGCGGCGCCGGCGGCGACGCGGCCCGCGCGTCACCGGCTCACCTTCCACACCCTCGGCACCCGGAGTGGTCGGGGCTGGAGCAACCGGCGCCTCGCGCACCAGTGTCATCTTGCGCTCATTGCTTGCGTCCTGGAACTCGGTCCACCAGGCGCCAAGTTCCTCGGCGACCTCGCCGGCAGCGACGCGCAGCAGCAGAAAGTCATAGGCCGCCCGAAAGCGCGGGTGGGCCAACAGCGAAAAGGGACGGCGGCCGCGCCTTTGCTGAAAGCGTGATTGAAGATCCCATATTTCGCGCATCGGCACGGAGAAGCGCTTGGGAATGGCGATATGGCGGGTCTGCTCTTGCACCACCTGCGAAGCGGCCTGCTGCAGCGCAACCGCCTCGGGCATGCCCTGCTGCACCAGGGTATCCGCTTCCAGCCGCACCGGCTCCCAGAGCAGGGCTGCGAAAAGAAAGGCGGGCGTCACCGGCTTGCCCTCGGCTATGCGGGCATCGGTATTTTCAAGCGCCTTGTGCAGCAGGATGAGCGGAAAGTGCTCATGCTCCCGAGAGAGAGCCCGCTCGGTGGCAGGGAACAGATACTGGAAGAGGTCATGCTGCCGCAGCCATTCGTAACTCTCGACGGCATGCCCCGCCAGAAACAGCTTGAGGCTTTCGTCGAACAGCCGGGCCGGTGGCACCTCGTGCAGCAGGTGACCGAGGGATTGTAAGGGGGCCTCGGTTTCCGGCGCCAGCCGAAAGCCAAGCTTCGCCGCGAAACGGATGGCACGCAGCATGCGAACCGGATCCTCGCGGTAGCGGACCTCAGGCTCGCCGATGACGCGCAGGCGCCCCGCCCGCAGGTCCTCCAGGCCACCGACGCGATCCAGAATGGAGAAATCGGCAATGTTGTAGTACAGGGCGTTGACGGTGAAGTCGCGCCGGAAAATGTCATCTTCCAGGTTGCCATAGAGATTGTCGGCCAGCAGCCGACCGTTCTCATCCTGCACCATTGCATCAGCCCAGCCTTCCACCTCATCCAGGGCTTCGTCCGGATCAAGCGTGTCCTCCACGTCGGCTTGCTGATTGCCACAGCGGAAGGTGGCGACTTCAATGATCTCCTGCTGGAAATAGACATGCACCAGAATGAAGCGCCGGCCGATCAGGCGGGCATTGCGGAAGATGCGCCGGACCTCCTCAGGACGGGCGTCGGTGACGACATCAAAATCCTTGGGCTCCCGGCCGAGCAGCAGGTCACGCACGCCCCCGCCCACGAGATAGGCCTGGAACCCGGCGTCCTTCAAGCCATACAGAACCCGGAGTGCGGCCTGGCTGATCTGTTTGCGTGACAGCTCATGCGCAGACCGGGGTACGAGATAGGGCTGCTCCACAGAAACCTGTATTTCAGGAGTCTGAGCGTCAGGCGCGGGAGCAGGGATAATGCCACTATTGATGAATTCTTTTAAGGAAACCAATCCTTTTAACCTTGACCTGCACTCAATGAAGTCAGGAAAGTGGCCCGCGACCCGGCCACAACGGCAATACATGGATTACCGGGACAGTTTACACCATAAAGAGGTTCAGATGGGAAGCGGGAGGCGACATGCCGACTGATCGGGCATTCGCTGGAGCAGGAGATGGGCTTGCCACGCGAGGAAAACGGCATATAATGGGTGATTCAACGCTCCCATCGTCTAGCGGTCCAGGACACCGGCCTCTCACGTCGGTAACAGGGGTTCGAACCCCCTTGGGAGCGCCACTTCCCCAGCACTATCCGGACACAGCGCCAATTCAGCGATGCATCCGCGCCTGCATGTGCAGTTTTTGCGGGCGGGTCAGCCTCCCAACGGACGAGACTTTCACCTGCCGCAGCCGTGTTCTGGAAACAGCGGATCCGGAAAACCCCAGCGCAGGATCCAGGCTGAACAATCCGCCCTGTAGGTAGCTTGCCATTAGCTGAGCCCAGGGCCCTGCATGGCCCGCGCCAGACCTGGCGTTACCGATCTCGGGCCGCACCTCCATTGAAAGGTCCTGGGCATCCCTGCCGAAGCGATCATACTCCCTGTCATCGAGTGCGGCCGCACCAAGAGCCCTGGGCGCCTTTTTCTCAGGGACCTGGACGGCAGGATCAGCATCTTTTGACTCACGATTGATGTGTTCACCCAGCGGGATCTCCAGGGGGCCGCCCTGAATCGAGACGCTAACCTTGTCGCCGGTGAAAACCGCTGTCATTTTCCCCTCGATGTTCATCTGGTTTTCCATGAACAGCAGCGGTTGCGGTACGTTGCCGGGCTCATCAGTCATGGCCGATGTGGCCATCGGACTGCCAAGCGCCAGGGCCAGCAGGCATGATCGCAGTACTGGTATGAAAACTTTCATCAGCAATTCGCCCACATGTCTCCCATAGGGAGATCGTCAATTCGGGAAAGGCCGGATCTCGGAGCAGAGATCCAGCATCCCTCAGGGTCATTCAACAACTCCAAGAATAGTCACTGACCAGCCATCATGCAATGGCGATTATTTACAACATTGACCAGCAATCTGTTGGCAGATTCCAACGCTTTTCCATTTCCTCTCGAATGCAGAAAGTTCAACTGAAGTTCCGGACATTTACAGATCAGGAGCAGCAACATTTGTCGGACCAAAGTCCTATCTGACTTTCGTCAGGAACAGTGGTCGAGCGCGCCAGCAGGATTGGGGCGGATATCGCAACTCGATGGCGGGACGGGCCGCTCGGCCCTTGCAGCGCCACGACCGGGGCGATAGGCTTTCGTGTGGTCGAGACATTCGCGACGAACTCTTTATATTTACTGGAGGCTTCATGGGCATGATTGCCGAATTCAGGCAATTTGCCATCAAGGGCAATGTGGTTGACCTCGCCATCGGCATCATCATTGGCGCCGCTTTCGGCAAGATCGTCAACTCCCTGGTAGCGGACATCATCATGCCTCCCATCGGGCTTTTGCTCGGACGGGTGGATTTCAGCGAGCTTTACGTCAATCTCTCCGCCAGGTCCTACCCTTCCCTGGCCGCCGCCAAGGCCGCGGGCGCTCCGACCATCAACTACGGCGTGTTTCTCAATCAGGTCGTCAGCTTCCTGATCGTCGCGTTTGCCGTTTTCCTGCTGGTACGGGTGATCAATCACCTGCGCCGCCTGGAAGTCGAGCGCCCCAGCACACCGCCCGCGCCCACGCGCGAAGAAGCTCTGCTGACCGAAATTCGCGACCTCCTGCGCGAGCGCAAGTAGGATTTCGATTCTTCCCTTTTAAACCGGGTTGCAGGCCACGATTCTCTTTACCAGGGTCACCATCCTTGCCAGCCTGGCTCCTGGAAAAGGAATGCTGCCGGTCCTTCGCCAGCTCCCCTTTCCTTCTTCCCAACCTTTGTCTTAGGGCGAAAGACATATTTCTGGAACTTTTTGCAAAACGTATGTTTTGAGCGCAAGGCGCAAATATGCGCGAGAGGAAGCCTGAATATGCAAGCCTTTGGCGGCACCTGCAATTGCCATTCATCGGCACAAAAAAGCCCGGCAGAGCCGGGCGAAGGAATGAACATGCGTATATCGATCATATCCAGACCTGGCCTGAGCGGTATCAGACTTCAGTCCTAGCGCCCGGGACAGACCTTGGGCTTACAACCCAAGCCAGTGGCTGGAACCCTGATAAATATCAATACTTTCCGACCTGCCCCACGTTAAAACCGTAGAGGAGCCCATTCATGAACAAGCTGTGCCGGCGAGTTTCCAGCCTGCTGGTGGGAGCCTGCATTGCCGCGCCCCTCTCAGGCTGGGCTGAAGCCGCTTCAACGGACGAGAAGGACAACAGACCAGAGGCGTCCCAGGAGCAAAGGCAGATTCCCCAGCAAGACCGGAAAGCCTGGGAAAACGCGCCAATGCCGAACAGGCAGATCATCCCACCGGGCGTGGACATGCCGATCATCATACAGGAAAAGCCGGTAAACACCGGGATCGTCAAACAGATCTGAAACCCGCCAGCAATGGAGCAGCGTCTTAGACCATCAAATCCGGATTTGATGCCATTTCTTTCATGAAACCTCGGTTGGATGGATCAGCGACCCTGAAGGGTGGAAACTGTGCCCACCAATCGCCCCTGCACCGGCTGCCAGGGCAAGGTGGCCTTGCAGGACAAGTCCAGGCACTTTCCATGGAGGCAACAAAAATGGCTGACTCGATCAACGTACTTGAAGTGCTTTCGCAATCCGAAAAGAGCTGGGAAGACGCGGCCAGCCGCGCAGTGGCCGATTTCTCCGGTCGCATGGATGTCAAATCCGTTTACATCCACCATCTCGAAGCCGTGGTGGAGAAAGGCAAGGTGGTGGAATACCGCATCAATGCCAAACTCAGCGGCATCATGAAGAATGCCTGATCTTCAGCATCATGCGCGGCAGCACGCATTGTTGCCGCGTTTCGCCGGGGCTGTGGCCCCGGCAGGAATTCGTTAAACATGTGAGGCAATCCCATGGCTGCTCGCGATGAGATCCTGAACGAACTCAAGGCTGTCCTGACCCATGAGGCGCACCTGGACATGCATGAAAGCCCGCTGGACATCGACCTTGAGGATGGCGTTCTGCTGCTTTCGGGCGAAGTGGAGCACATCGCCGCGAAGAAACGCGCGGTGGAACTGGCTTCCGGCATCGAGGGCGTCAAGGAGGTAAGGGACCTGCTGACGGTCAAACCGGCATCCCGGATGGGTGATGAGGAAATACGCAATCACGTGCGCGACCTGCTTCTGCAGGAGCCGGAACTGCATTTCTATGCCATTCGGCAACAGGATGCAGAGGGGCTGCGCGAGATGCGCCCGATGAGCGGTGACCTGGAATGCTATATCAACGTAGCCGTTGAAGATGGCATCGTCACCCTCGAAGGTCAGGCTGACAGTCTGGCGCGCATGCGCATGGCAGGCGTGCTGGCCTGGTGGGTGCCTGGCACCCGGGCCGTGCGCAACCGGATCGCCATCGTGCCGGCGGAAGAGGATAATGATCTGGAAGTGGGTGATAACCTGCTGCGCATCCTGGAAAAGGATCCCTACGTGGATGCCACGCAGATCCAGGTCCGGGTGCAGGACCACGTAGTGACCCTCAGTGGCGCCGTCATTGGCCCCAGGGAGCGCGACATGGCGGAGTCGGACGCCTGGTTCATGCCCGGCGTGAAAAATGTGATCAATCAGATCCAGGTCAATCCCTGAACCTCAAACCCTGTGCCATCTTGCGGCTCCGGCGTCCGCGCCGGGGCCTTTGTGCCCTCACGCCATCCTTCATAAGCGCCCGCATCTGGCCTGATCCGGGCCACGCGCTGGAATCCCGTACCTTTCCTGGTTAACAAAATGTTCGCGAAAAGGTATAGTCAAATTTCGACCATGAAGAGAGAAAGCATCGGAATGAATAGCCAAAACGAAGCATCAGGCAACACATCCGAAAAGCGCAGCATGGCAGGTGAACTCGTCCGGAAACTGGTCACGGAACGCAACGAGGTGCTGGTGCTGTTTTGCCGGCTGGCCGGCCTGGATCCCTTCGAAGACAAACCCGCCAGGACCACCCCTGCCGAACTCCTGGAATCCTTCTGCCAGAAGCTGGTCGACTATATCGCTGCCGGCCATTTCATTCTCTATGACCGCATCCTGCGTGGCGAGGAGCGCCGCGATGAGATCCGCAAGGTGGCCGAGGAGGTCTACCCCGCCATCGCCAGCACCACGGAAGCCGCGCTGGACTTCAACGACAAGTACAATTGCGGAGATCACTGCCAGATCACCAACAGTCTGTTCCAGGATCTGTCGAAGCTGGGCGAGGTTCTGGCGCAACGGATCGAACTGGAGGACCAGCTGGCGCGCCTGCTATGCCAGAGCTGCAACCTCCGCCAGGCAAGTGCTGGCTGACTCGCGGAACGCTTCCAGAGAATCTGCCACCCTCCCGGAGACCGGACATGATCATCAACCCCTTTGCGCCGCCCAGCGGCCCCATCGAAAAGCGCATC
The DNA here is from genome assembly GCF_038070005.1 of Thermithiobacillus plumbiphilus. NCBI lineage: Bacteria > Pseudomonadati > Pseudomonadota > Acidithiobacillia > Acidithiobacillales > Thermithiobacillaceae > Thermithiobacillus > Thermithiobacillus plumbiphilus. Next base: position 54,319 of record NZ_JBBPCO010000011.1, read on the forward strand.
ACCCTGAAAACCAAGGGTGGCGAGCAGGTCAGCACGGACTTCACGCTGGCTGACAACAAGGGGAGGAAGTCTGCTGCCGAATATATCCACCATCTGTTTGCCACCATCAAGGACAAGCTGGGCGAACCGGCCATGTTCCAGGGTTTTCAGCCCGCCAACCCGAACAATCAGGAAGAGCTCAAGCACATGATCCTGTTCATCGCCTCATTTCATGACGCGATGTTCGGCACCTTCAATCGTGTTTCCAAACTGCCTGACGAAGAGCGCAGTGAATTCATCGAAATATTCCTGCTGGCCTGCGCCACGGTGCTGGAAGGCAAGAACATCCTGATCGATCTGGGCAAGGGCAAGATTTCAAATGAATCGGCCATGATTTAAGGCAGCCACGGCCAAAAGAAGGGGCGCTCCGGCAGCCACCGGCGCGCCCCTTCTTTGCTGGAAGGCCTACTTTGCGGGCTGAGCCCCCTTGCTTGCGGCCTCCCCCGCCCGGGTCTGCCCTTCACCGCCGAGCAGCGAACGCTTCTTTTCAATGATGTCGAGAATCTGATCGAAAGGCTCGACAAATTTCTGCATACCTTCGGTCATGAGCAGTTCCGTCACCTCGCGGAAACTGATCCCGAGTTTCTCCAGGGCCTGCATGGTCTGCCGCGCCTCCTCCATGCCCTCCATCACGGTGTCACGCACGACGCCGTGGTCAGCGAAGGCAGCAATGGTTTCATCCGGCATGGTGTTGACAGTATCCGGCCCGATCAGGGGCTCGACATACATCACATCGCGATAATCGGGATTCTTGGTGCTGGTGCTGGCCCAGAGCATGCGCTGGACCTTGGCACCCTGGCGTTCGAGCACCTGCCAGCGTGGATCATCAAGGATTTCGCGGAAGCGCTGATAGGCCAGCTTGGCATTGGCAACCGCCATCTTGCCCAGCAGATCCTGCGGCTGGATGCCATCCACCGGGCCAAGCGCCTTGAGCCGCTTGTCCACCTCCACATCGATGCGGCTCAGGAAGAAGCTGGCCACCGAACTCAATGCATTGATGGACTTGCCCTGCTCCAGCCGCCGCTCCAGGGCGCGGATATAGGCCCAGGCCACCGCCTCGTAGCTCTCGATGGAAAAAAGCAGGGTGACATTGATGGGAATGCCCTCGAACAGGGCTTCCTCGATGGCCGGCACCGCCTCCGGCGTGCCCGGGATCTTGATCATGACATTGGGGCGCTGGACCATCCGGTGCAGGCGCCGGGCCTCTTCCAGCGAACCCTGCATGTCATGGGCAAGGTGCGGCGAGACCTCCAGGCTGACATAGCCGTCCAGGCCCTTTGACTCGTCATAGACTGGCCGGAACAGATCGCAGGCGGCCTGGATATCCTGGATGGCCAGGGCCTCATAGATTTCAGGGGTCGGGCGCCGTTCGTCGATGAGCCTTTCAATCTGCTCGTCGTAGTCCTGGCTCTTGCCGATGGCCTTGCCGAAGATAGCCGGGTTTGAAGTCTGCCCGCGCAGGCCCTCGTCGTGGATGCGCCGGGCAAGTTCACCGTTTCGTAGCATCTGACGCGTGAGATTGTCGAGCCAGTAGCTCTGACCGTGGGCCAGCAGTTGCAATAAGGGATTCATGCGGTACTCCTTGTGGTGGCTACGTTACTTACCGAGCAGTTTTCGGGCTTTTTCCAGAATGTGCTCGACCGTGAAACCAAAATGCTGGAAGTTGTCCTCACCCGGGGCACTGGCGCCAAAACGGTCGATGCCGATCACATCCCCCGCGTCACCCACCCATTCCCGCCAGCCGAAGCTGGCGCCGGCCTCGATGGCCAGACGGGCGGTGACGCGTGGCGGCAGGACCGTGTCACGATAGGCTTTGGGCTGGGCGCGGAACAACTCCCAGCAGGGCAGGCTCACCACACGCACCCCAATGTCCTCTTCCGCCAACCTTTGCTGGGCCGCCATCGCCAGATGCACCTCCGAACCACTGGCAATCAGGATGAGATCCGGGGACTGCCAAGGCTCCTTCAATAGAATATAGCCGCCTTTGAGCACGCCGAGCATGCTGTTGGTCTTGCGCTGATCCAGGACGGGGACCTTCTGGCGCGTGAGCACCAGCACCGTGGGCCCATTGCGTCGCGCCAGGGCGGCCCGCCAGGCAAAACCGGTCTCGTTGGCATCGGCCGGGCGGATGACGTGAAGGTTCGGCATGGCGCGCAATGCGGCGAGATGTTCGATGGGCTGGTGCGTGGGGCCATCCTCGCCAAGCCCGATGGAGTCGTGGGTCATGACATAGATGACCGGGAGTTCCATCAGGGCGGCCAGGCGGATCGCCGGGCGCGCGTAATCGGTAAAGACAAAGAAGGTAGCCGCGAAAGGCCGCAGGCCACCGTGCAGCATCATGCCGGAACTGGCGGCACACATGCAGTGCTCGCGCACGCCCCAGTGGATGTTGCGGTTCTCGTAGGCCCCCTTCTCAAAATCCCCGGAGGACTTGATCAGGGTACTGGTCGAGGGTGCCAGATCGGCGCTGCCGCCAATGAGCCAGGGAATGCGCTCTGCCAATGCATTCAGGACCTTGCCCGAGGCAGAGCGGGTGGCGACGGCGCCCTCACCGGGCTGGAATCGCGGCAGATCCTCCTCCCACTCAGGTGTCAGTTCGCCCCAGAGCGCGGCATTGAGCTGTTCGGCCAGATCGCTGTACGCATGCTTGTAGGCTGACAGCAACCTTTGCCAGTCCTGCTCCAGGTCCCCTCCCCGTTCAACCGCCTCTCCCAGGTGCTCGCGAACCGCCTCCGGCACCAGGAATTGGGCATCCTCGGGCCAGCCATAATGGCGCTTGGCGCCCCTGATCTCCTCCTCGCCCAGGGGCGCGCCGTGGGCCTCCGCCGAATCCTGCAGCTTGGGAGCGCCATAGCCGATGTGGGAACGCACGATGATCAGCGATGGCCGGGTCAGATCCGCGCGGGCGTTGTTGAAGGCGGTCTTGAGTGCGTCGAGATCGTTGGCCGCGTCGCCAAGGTTCTGCACCTGCCAGTGGTAGCCCTCGAAGCGCTTGGCGGTGTCATCCGAGAAGGCGAGATCCGTTGCACCCTCGATCGAAATCCGGTTGTCGTCATAAAGGACGATGAGCTTGCCCAGCCCGAGATGTCCTGCCAGTGAAGCGGCCTCATGAGAGGCACCCTCCATGAAGTCGCCATCGCTGCAGAACACATAGGTGAAGTGGTCGATGATGGGGAAATCCGGGCGATTGTAGACCGCCGCCAGATGCGCCTCGGCCATGGCCATGCCGACGGCGTTCATGAATCCCTGACCCAAGGGGCCGGTGGATGTCTCAATACCCGGGGTGATGCCGTATTCCGGGTGGCCGGGCGTGCGGCTTCCCAATTGTCGAAACTGGCGGATGTCCTCCAGGCTCAGATCATAGCCGCTCAGGTGCAGCATGGCATAGAGCAGCATCGAGGCATGTCCCATGGACAGCACGAAGCGATCGCGGTTGAACCAGTGCGGGTTTTTCGGGTTGTGGCGGAGAAACTGGGTCCAGAGCACGTAGGCGGCCGGCGCCATGGCCATGGGTGTGCCCGGATGGCCCGATGCGGCCTGCTGAACCGCGTCCATGGCCAGGGTGCGAATGGTGTTGATGGATAGGTCGTCGATCTGTTGCGCTGCGTCCTGTGGTATGTCTGCCGAATTACCCATGCATAGATATCCCATACTGTCCGGCAGCTTCCCCAAACTGCCAAATACCCAATGATTCGTCAGAACGTGCTGGCCATGTTTGGCTCAGGCAAGCCCTGTTCATTTGATGACTCAGCTGCCAAAGGGTTTCAAAGAGTGACGTGCTCAGCCTCCTACCATGGGCTGATGGCAGAAAGCCGCCAATCAACGCTACTCACTTCATGCCACCCTGATCGTGAGCATCCGGGGCGTCCAGATCTGGGATTTCCGTCTCCTGTCCGACGCAACGCAACATGCCACCCATGGCCGCGGCGATCTTCCCTGGCTGATACTGCAAGGCCCAGTCCAGCTCATGCACGGTACGCTCGAAACGGAAGAAACGCAGCCATTCGAGCACCTGCCCGGGATCCCTGACCTGCACCGGGCTGTCGAGCACGGCTTCCTGATAGGTCGCCAGAAAGGTTTCCACTGCTTCGCGCTTCCACTGTTCTGTGAGCGGCTTGAACTGCTCCAGATCAGTGGGTCGCCTCAGACAGGCCTGATTGAGCGCCTCCCTGGCAGCATAGTCAAAGGAACGCAGCATGGCGGCCACATCCCGCAGCGGCACGTGCTTCAAGGTCCGGGCAGAAGCCAGTGGCGAGCCGGCACCGGCAAAGTTGGTGATGTAGAAATCATTCTGCGCCAGCAGCACCTGCTCCAGGCCGTAGTCCCCATGGTGCCGGATCCTGATGCCCTCGTGGAGGCTGGCAGCACAATGATCAATGCCTTCCAGCAAAGCCTCGCGCAGGGAGAGCACGCGTTCGGCCAGCGGCTGCAGGCTGCCAGGCAGCGTGCCCAGCAGACCCTGCAGGTGATCGAGTGCCCGCATGGACTGCTGACGCACCAGCAGGGTCCAGGCACGGACATCCTCGGGCCGCACCGGTTCGGGCTCGAAGGCGCTGTCCCCGGCAGGTCTGGCCAGTGCCTGGTGCATGGCAGCAGTGCGAAGCGCCAGGGTGCGCACCAGGGCAAGGTAGGCGGCATGCTCGCTGTCATGGAACTCGGCCGACTGGGCCGGCACCTCGGGACCCGTGTCCACGCCTTCCAGGAAGCGGCCAAGATAGTCGAGCGTGTAATCCCAGAAACTTCCCTGATTGGTCAGGTAGCCCTGTAGCAGGGCCAGGGTGCAGGGCACGCCGTCCTCACGGATGTATTCCAGCGCCCCCAACACCGGCGGCGTGTTCGGGAAGGGCGAGACTTCGGTCAGGAAACGGCCGATTTCCAGCTCGCCGTCCATGCCCTCGGCCAGCAGACGGTTCACCTTCAGGAAAAGTTGTTCCTCAAAGGTGATGAAGGTCTTGTTGCGGCTGTAGCCGGGCACCTGCGCCGGCGGCAGCGGTGAATCCCCGATCACGCCGGGGTAGGCCGCTGTCGAGGAGAAACGCAGCGTGCCGGTTCCCATGCGGTATTCGGTATTCTGGCCCATGGACAGGACAAGCGCCCGGCAGAACAGTTCGTCGGCAAAGGCATCATACAAGTATCCCATCTTGGCGCGCTGCCTGACCCTGGCCACCGCCCAGGATTGAACCGCGCGGGTACGCTCCTCGTTGTCGGTCTCCTCCCAGATCAGGGCCAGTGGCAGGAAGATGCTTTCGCGCTCATCATCATGCAGGTCCACCCGTGCCATGGTCATCAACCAGTTGCCGTTCATCGGCGACCATTCGCTGATCGCCTGCAGGGTGACTCCGGAGATCGTTCGGGACCCCAGGGTCAGCCAGCGCTGTGCCTTCAGAAAGGCTGGCAGGACATCGTGTTCGAGCTGCGTGCGGGTGCGGCTGGCGAGCAACTGGCGCACGGAATCCGGGGCATTGAGCTGTTCGAAGAAGGTCCGCCAGCCTTCCAGCAGGACCAGCACCGGCAGCTCGGGCGGCGCGAGCCGCTCCTCGTGCCAGACCGGCGCGACGGCCTCGGGGGCGAGATGAAACCAGTAAAAACTGTAGCCCGGCAGGGTAAGAAAGTAGGGCAGCTCGCCGACTGGCGGAAAGCTGGTATGCCCCATGAGCTCGACCGGCACCGTGCCCTTGAAGCGGGACAGGTCGATCTCCACCGGCTGGGCATTGCGGGACAGGTTGGCCACGCACAGGATGGTTTCATCCTCGTATTCGCGCAGGTAGGCCAGTATCTTGCGGTTGCCGGGATGCAGGAACTGCAGGCCGCCCCGGCCGAAGGCCCTGTAGCTCTTGCGTACCGCGATGATGCGCTTGGTCCAGTTGAGCAGGGAAGACGGATTGCGGCTCTGCGCCTCGACATTCACCGACTCGAAACCATAGATCGGGTCCATGATCGGCGGCAGGAACAGCCGGGCGGGATCGGCGCGGGAGAAGCCGGCATTACGATCCGGGCTCCACTGCATCGGCGTGCGCACGCCATTGCGATCCCCCAAGTAGACATTGTCACCCATGCCGATCTCATCGCCGTAATAGAGGATGGGCGAACCCGGCATCGACATCAGCAGGCTGTTGACGAGCTGGATCTTGTCGCGATTGTTTTCCATCAGCGGCGCCAGACGCCGGCGGATGCCGAAATTGATGCGCATGCGCTTGTCGGCGGCATAGATGTCGTACATGTAATCGCGCTCACGGTCGGTGACCATCTCCAGGGTCAGCTCGTCATGGTTGCGCAGGAAGATGGCCCACTGACAGTTGGGCGGAATGTCGGGGGTCTGGGCCATGATCTCGACGATCGGGTGCCGTTCCTCCAGAGCCACGGCCATATAGATGCGCGGCATCAGCGGGAAGTGATAGGCCATGTGGCACTCATCGCCATTGCCGAAGTATTCGCGCACATCCTCCGGCCACTGATTGGCCTCGGCCAGGAACATGCGGCCGGTGTAGTGAGCATCGAGCTCCGAACGCATGTACTTGAGCACATTGTGGGTTTCAGGCAGGTTTTCGTTGTTGGTGCCCTCGCGCTCGATCAGATAGGGAATGGCATCCAGGCGCATGCCATCCACCCCCATGTCCAGCCAGTAGCGCATGGTCTTCATCACCGCTTTGACGACATTGGGATTGTCGAAATTCAGATCCGGCTGGTGGGAAAAGAAGCGGTGCCAGAAATAAGCCTTGGCCTCTGGATCCCAGGTCCAGTTGGAGGTTTCCGTGTCGTTGAAGATGATGCGGGTCTCTTCGTATTTCTTGACCGTGTCACTCCAGACATAGTAGTCCCGCTTCTTGGAACCGGGCGGCGCCTTGCGGGCGGCCTGAAACCAGGGGTGCTGGTCGGAGGTGTGATTGATCACCAGTTCGGTGATCAGACGCATGCCGCGACGGTGCACCTCGCGCACGAGGTTGCGAAAATCCGCCATGTTGCCGTAATCGGGATGGATGCCGTGGTAATCGGCAATGTCGTAGCCATCGTCCCGCAGCGGCGAGGGATAGAAAGGCAGGAGCCACAGCGTGTTCACGCCAAGATCCTGAATGTAATCCAGTTTTTCCGTCAGTCCGCGGAAATCCCCGATACCGTCGTTGTTACTGTCATAGAAGGCCTTGACGTGTAGCTCATAGATAATGGCGTCCTTGTACCAAAGCGGATCGTCTTCGAACATGCGGGCTCCTGAGTGAAGGCTTGGGCGTGGGGCTCGGGGCTGCGCCCCCTGCCCTCTGACCTTATCCTAGCATTGTACCCGGCTGACCGGCTCAGGCCCTGCGCCGTCCGGCGGAGAAGGATGGGTAAATCTTTTTTCAGGCAGAAAACAGATCTTGAGCTATCATTATCAAAAAACCACGCCTGTGACACCATGCACAAATTCGAACGCTTCTTCAAACTGCATGCGCTGCTGCATTCAGGGCACCCGGTCTCCATGAAACGCATGCGCGAGGCGCTGGATGCATCACGTGCCACCGTCAATCGTGATCTTGAATACATGCGTCTCTTCCTGCACGCACCCATCATCTACGAGCGTGCGGCCAACGGCTACCGCTACGATCCCGATGCACCCACCTTCGAACTGCCGGGGCTCTGGTTCAACGAATCCGAGCTGTTCGCCCTGCTCGCCAGCGAGCAAATGCTGGAATCGCTTCAACCCGGCCTGCTCGCCCCCTACACTGAGCCATTGCGCCAGCGCATCCGTGAACTGATCGCACAGAGCGGGCACAGTGCCGAAACCGTCAGCCAGCGCATCTGCCTGCACAGTTTCGGCCGACGCCAGACACAAAGCGCCACTTTCGCGACAGTCGCCCAGGCCGTGCTCGAATGCCGGATGCTCAGCATCCATTATCACAGCCGCAGCCGTGACCAGACCAGCAGCCGTTGTCTGCAGCCCCGCCTGCTCCTGCATTATCGCGATAACTGGTATCTCATCGCCCACTGCGAAAAAGCGCAGGCACTACGCACCTTCTCACTCGACCGCATCCGTGAAGCGGTCCTGCACGAGGCCCCCGCCGCTCCCGGCGACGAATCCGAGTTACAGGATTTTCTGGGTTCCAGCTTCGGCATATTCAGCGGCCCCGTTCAACACTGGGCCGTCTTGCGTTTCAGCGCCGCGCGCGCCGCCTGGGTCGCCGACGAAGTCTGGCATCCGGATCAGGTCGGCGCCTGGCGTGATGATGCCTACGAATTGCGATTGCCCTACGCCGACCCTACCGAACTCATCATGGAGATTTTGAAACACGGGCCAGAGGTGCAGGTGCTGGAGCCGGCGGAGCTACGGGAGATGGCCATAGGACGGCTTGAGGCGGCATGGCGACAGTATCAGAAGTGAAAAAGTTTTGAGCGGCTCAGGCTGTGAGACAGTGGGTGTGGGAGAATGGATGTAAAGGCGGGGAAGACTTGCACCGTTGTGGTCAGATCACTCTTGGGAGTCGGTGGAAGTTTTTTCTTTTAAACCGAGCAACTTACGCCGACAGCGCTTGGTATTCCATGCGCGATGACGGAGATATAGCCCGACTCCCGTCACGCCGATAAGCAACATAGACAATAGAGGGGACAGCTTGATCTGGAAAATGATCTCCATGACGCTGCCATCCATGAAGAGAGGAATAGCCATAATACAATCTCTCTCTGGATTTACAACCTTTACTAGATTTGTAATAAAACAACAGCTATGCTTCAGATCTCTAGGTCATAATACCTAGCCCCATTGAAGCACTAGCTTTGTCATAGAAGATCCAGCAATAGAAAACATATCCGGGGCACTGCCCCGGCCTCATTGCCGTGTAGGGAGAGAGCATGGAATACGAGGCGCTGTTTAGAAAAGCAACCGGGTTGCAAGCTCCGTACCCTTATCAGGTGAAGCTCGCCAAGGAACCGTGGCCAGACACCCTCGACATTCCTACCGGGCTCGGCAAAACTGCCGCCGTAATGCTGGCCTGGTATTACAAGCGGCGCGTTCAGAAGGACGCGGCCACACCACGCCGACTCGTTATTTGCCTTCCGATGCGGGTCTTAGTGGAGCAGACCCACTCCAATATAAATCAATGGCTGGAAAATTTGGGTGATTGGGCGTCTGCCGCAGGCAACGACAAGGTGTCTGTACACCTTCTCATGGGTGGAGAAAACGACCTCACATCCTGGGCTGACTTCCCTGAAGAGGACATGATCCTGATCGGCACCCAGGACATGCTGCTGTCGCGCGCCTTAATGCGCGGTTATGGCATGAGCCGTTATCAGTGGCCAGTTCACTTCGCCTTGCTACACAACGATGCTCTCTGGGCTTTCGACGAAGTGCAATTAATGGGTGCCGGCCTGCAGACGTCAGCTCAGCTTGAGTCCTTCCGACGCTCTTTTATCCTCGGCTCGAACTCCCGCTCGCTCTGGGTATCTGCCACGCTGAACAAGAATTGGCTTGCCACTGTTGATTTCAAGCCATATTTAGAAAATCTCGCTCAGCTCACCTTGTCCCCGGATGAATGCGCCAACAATGTCATCCAGGCGCGACGCGAGGCGGTGAAGCGATTATCCCGTGCCCAAACTGCATTGACCACGGAAAATACCAAAGCCAAAGCCATCGTCTACGCGCAAGCCCTGACCCAAGAAGTGCTGGAAAAACACCTGGCAGGCACACAAAGCATCGTGATCATCAACACTGTTGAGCGCGCCCAAGCAATTTTCGGAGCACTGAAAAAACACTCACCTAATGCGGAATTACTGCTCATCCATTCCCGCTTCCGACCACCTGAACGCAAAGCACTCAACCAAGCTCTGTCCATCCCACCATCCACAGAGGGCCCCGGGCGCATCGTGGTCGCCACCCAGGCCATCGAGGCTGGCGTGGACATGACAAGTCGCGTGCTTTTCACCGAACTTGCTCCCTGGTCCTCGCTCGTGCAGCGCTTCGGCCGCTGCAATCGCTATGGCGAGTGCAATGATTCCGGCGGGGCAGATGTGTTCTGGATCGACCAAGATTCTGAGCTGACAAATCCATATGCAGCGGATGCATTGGCCTTGGCACGCGACAAACTGATGTGGCTCGATTCGGCCAGCCCTGCCCATCTGCCCGCCACCGACGAGCCCTCTCCTCTGGTTTCCGTACTGCGCAGGCGAGACTTTCTGGAACTCTTCAATACCGACCCTGACCTCTCCGGCTTCGATACGGACATCTCAATCTACATCCGAGATGCGGATGATCTGGACGTACAGGTGTTCTGGCGCGATCTCATCCAGGGTGTTGAAGAACAAACACAACCATCGCGAAATGAAATCTGCCGCGCTTCCCTTTCCCAACTCAAGAACTACCTGGATAAGCGCAAGGGCGAAGATGCGGCGTGGCGCTGGGATGCGCTGGACGGCAAATGGAAACTGTTCAGGGAAAAGGTGAGGCCGGGGCTCATTCTCATGTTGAATGCAGATCTTGGCGGCTATGATGCAGAACTGGGATTTTCTCCTGAGAAAATCAAATATGCTGTGACTATCCTGCCCGACGATTCCAGGGAACAAGTGGAAGAATCCTACGATGGCGACGCCCGAAGCCAGCAGAACCACCCCGTGGAACTAGCGCTCCATTTAAACGATGTCGAACAGGAAATGCGCAATCTTGCACACGCACTTGAACTCAGCCCCAAAGACGCAGAAGCCACCGCCCGTGCTGGCCGCTGGCATGATACAGGTAAAGCGCACGAGGTTTTTCGCTCCACCATGACCGCCTGCGAGAGTATGGCAGCGCAGAAAAACACCCTATGGGCGAAATCGCCTTGTCGCGGACGGCACAAACGCCCACATTTTCGTCACGAACTGGCTTCCATGCTGGCATGGCTGACACACCGCGCCAGCGAGCCGAACGCCGACCTCATTGCCTACCTGATTGCCGCGCATCATGGCAAGGTACGCATGTCATTACGCGCGCTGCCCGATGAAAAGTCACCGGAGACTGGCACACGCCTCTTTGCGCGGGGCGTATGGGATGGCGACACGCTGCCGGGAATTGATCTGCCCACGGAGCACATCCCAGACACCACGTTGCGGCTTGACATCATGCAGTTAGGTGAAAGCGCGATGGGATCCTCATGGTCCGACAGAGTACAGCGCTTGCTGGCTGCACAGGGTCCGTTCCGCTTGGCTTGGCTGGAAGCGCTGGTCAGGATCGCCGACTGGCGCGCTTCACGGAAGGAACAGGAGGATCGTGCATGAATGCGCAGGCTCATGAACTTGTGTTGGATGGCTGCGCACCCACCCCACTTTCTGACTATCTCAAGGGGCTGGGAATACTGCGTCTCCTCGGAGAACAAAAGCCAGAATGGGATGCGCGGGGTGCATGGCGAAAGGATAAGTTCGTTCTGAGAAGCACTGCTTTCAGCGGCGACCAACAGGTGGATCGGCAACGCTTGCAAACCTTTTTTCTCGACGAATACCGCCCCACGCCTATTGTGGCGCCGTGGAACGGCGGTAGCGGATTTTATCCGAAAGACAATCGCGATGGCGTTGATGCCATCATGCAAAGCGGAAGTGATAGGTTCTCAAATTACCGGCATGTCATTGATTATAGTCGTAACCTTGTCGAGCGTTTGAAGCTTCAAGAAAGCCCCAAGAATGAAGGGAAAGCCTACTTTCTTACCGCAATCCGCGCAGACGCACCTGAAGCACTTCTGGCCTGGACGGATGCAGCTGTTTTACTGGCAGGCGATGAGCCGCGCTATCCCCCGCTTCTTGGGACTGGTGGAAACGATGGCCGTTTGGACTTCACTAATAATTTCATGCAGCGTATCAAAGACCTGATTGACCCCGAGTCTGGAAATTGTACTACTGCAGCAGCGGCATTGCTCCCGGCAACATTATTTGGTCAAGCTGCGCCCAAGCTGGTAAATTCTGCCATTGGGCAATTCAATCCCGGAAGCGCCGGCGGTCCGAATGCTGGTGCTGGATTCGAGGCTGATTCTCTGATCAATCCGTGGGATTTTGTCTTAATGTTGGAAGGCGCGGTATTCTTTGCAGCCTCTATTGCTCGCAAATTAGAGACTAGTGAGCCCGGAATGCTGTCCTTTCCCTTCACTGTTCGCTCGACAGGCGCTGGCCATGGGGCGCTTGACGCAGCAGACGAATACCAAGCGAGGGCCGAAATCTGGCTTCCACTCTGGTCAGGGTTCGCCTCTATTTATGAAATACGGATGTTGCTGAATGAAGGAAGAGCTACCGTAGGCCGCCGCCCGGTGCGTGACGGCCTGGGTTTCGCACGCGCCGTCGCTGCATTGGGTGTCGATCGCGGAGTAACCGCATTCCAGCGTTATGGCTTTCTTATGCGTTCCGGCAAAGCCTATCTTGCCACGCCACTGACCCGTGTGACTGTTCGCCGCAATCCCGACGCTGATTTGATAGCAGAACTCGAAAAAAACTTCTTCCTTGATCGCCTGCGACAGTTTGCTCGCAAGGACGAGGCACCAGCCACTATCCGCGCCAAGGTAAGGCAACTTGAGGATGCATTGTTCGAGCTGGCTCAGCGTAGTGAGCCCCGTGCCTTGCAAAAAGTCATTGTTCATCTTGGCGCCCTGTCGCTTTTGCTTGGCAAAAGCCGGAAGGGAAGAGAGTCGGTGCCGCCGGTGCCAACCCTGTCTGAAGCCTGGATTATGAAGGCCGATGACGGCACTTCAGAATTCCGGATCGCCGCTGCCATAGCGGGCCTTGGTGGCAATGCATTCCCCATGCGGCCATTCATAATCCCTGTCGTGCAAAAGGAGAAAACCAGATCTTGGGACTGGAATATCGAATCCCGACTAGCCGTATGGGGCGAAGGCGATCTTGCGGCCAACATTATTCAAGTGATTGCACGCCGCCGACTGGAGGCCTTACAAGAGGAAAAAAAGGTCTCGCCCTTCCAATACCATGCAGGCGTAAAAAGCGGTGATGTGGCAGCGTGGCTTGAACAGCAGGTGGACGATGCGCGCATCGCCATGCTCTTCGTCGGACTGGTACACGTTCGCATTCCCAAGCATTTTGCCAGCCTTGGTGAACGGGTTGTATTGCCCGCAGCCTATCGGGTGCTCAAACCTTTTTTCATCCCAGACGAGTTCTTGATTTCTTTGCTGCCCCCGGACAATAAATTGCCTCTACCTGGCGAGATCGTAGCCAAACTACAAGCCAATCGCGTACAGGAGGCCGTGAATGTTGCCTGGCGCCGCCTACATGCAATGGGCTATCCACTGCCGCCATACCCAAAAGCACCGCCTTCGGCACAAGGCCTCAACGGTCAGCGCCTACTGGCAACTCTTACTGTTCCGCTGGAATCCGCAGAACTTCTCAAATGCTTGAGCTTGATCACCTGCGAAAAACCTACTGCAACCGCTTGACCGCCACAGGGAGAAAAACGTGAACTTCGACAGTCTCAAGACCGCCCCCCGCCTGCTCATTGAAGCCCAATTGCAACCCGTACAAGGTACCCGCTTCCAGCCTACCGGTTTTCCCGATCTGGGAGCCGCCACCTATGATGGCCCGGACAATCACCGCATGCTGCTGGTGGAATCCGCACAAAGCATGGCCAATCGCCTGGAAAATGTATGCTGGGATAGGGTCACTGATGATTGGGTCAGCGCACTACAGGGATTACCGCTTATCAAAGTGGCGGATAAAGATGGGCAGCCATTGACCAACTCGGTGTTGGAAGCTCACCGCACCAACTCGCCCTATATCCTCGAAGGTAACGACAAGACGGTGCTGGAGATGCTCAAGAACGAGCTTGCCGGCATGGAGGAAGGCGCGGTAGATATTCGCAAGCTGGCAAAAGTGCTGCTACGTCATGATACCAATGCACTTTTACATGGAGTCTTTTTAGCGAAAGGCGATCTTGCCGGCGGGCGCCTGCGGCTTCCTCGGGTATTATCCGCCTTCATCGAAGCCGAGGACGTGCGAGAAGCTCAGAACGGTGGTGTCAAGAACGATCACGTAAACCCTTCTGGCGATACGGCGCGCGGTTTTGGCAACGTGCCGTTTTCTCGCACTGAGTTCGCCTCGCCCAAAATTATCGCTTATTTCAACATTGATCTTGCCCAAGTCCGGGGTTTCGGTCTAGGTATGGCCGTGGAGAATCTGCTCATTGCCGTGGTGCTCTATAAAATTCGTCGATTCCTCGAAACTGGTCTGCGCCTGCGTACCGCCTGTGATTTAGATGTCGTAAAGCTTAATGCGACACGGCCGGCGAATTTTGCAGTGCCGACTACAGCGGATCTTGAGTCAGCCCTGCCCGGCTTGATCAACACAGTGGCCACTGAAGGTCATTTCGCCGAACCGCGCGTCACTATGGTCAGATGGGAAGGTTCTGCCAAGAAAAAGGCGTAGCAGATCTGGCGTAACGGAGAATAGTCAATGCTCGTAATTTCCTTTACCTTTCCGGGTGGGCGTTATCACGCTACCCCCTGGGGAAGGCATGTCAACGAAGCGGATCTGGAGTGGCCTCCGTCCCCTTGGCGTATCGTGCGCGCACTCATTGCGGTCTGGCATCGCAAACTGGACCCGGCGCGGCGCGATGTCGATCTGCTGATCCGTCTACTCGGCAGAGTTTCAAGTGAAGCGCCTCACTATCAAGTTCCCGAGGCGGTGCATGCCCACACACGACATTACATGCCCGGGAAAGGCGATAAAAGAACGCTGATCTTCGATGCCTTTGCACGGCTGGATGCGAACACACCCGTAATTGCCGTCTGGCGCGGGATTCATCTTGCGGGTGATGAAGTCGAACTCCTTGATAGCTTGCTGGCGAAACTGGGGTTCTTGGGACGTGCGGAAAGCTGGGCTGACGCTGTGCGATTACCCGAATGGTTGGGTGAGTGCAATTGCGTTGCCAATGGAGAAGAACTGGATCCCGAAACGGGCGAAGTCAGTGAGCGCATCTCGCTCTATATGCCCATGGCTCCCGCAAACTACGATGTGTTCCGCCGCGCGCAAATCGATGGTCTTTCCAAGCGCGCCGACATCACACCCAAGGATCGCAAGAAAATTGAGGCAACTCTGCCAGAGTCATGGATTAGTGCCGTGGCGCTCGACACTTCCGAACTGCGCTCAGCCGGCTGGAACATGCCACCTGCTGCACGCAAAGTGAATTATGTGCAACCTGCCGGTTTACTACGATCTGTCGCCCGCATACGCCCTCGATTTCGAGAGCGCCAGTCGGTAAATACGCTTCGTTTCGCAATGTATGGAAAGCCCTTGCCGCTCATTCAAGATACCGTTCGGGTGGGGGAATGGCTGCGCATGGCGGCCATGAGCGTGGTAAAAAGGAAACATAATGAGGACAGCATTCCCCCAATCATCTCCGGACATGACCTCGCTGACGGGAATCGCCACCAACATGCATTCTGGCTGCCAGAAGACGCGGATGGTGATGGGCACATCGATCATCTGCTGATCCATATCCCGGCTGGCCTGGCGGGGCCCGCGCGGCAAGCTCTCGAATCACTGTCTCATTTATGGAACCATGAAGGTCAAAAATGGCAATTACTTCTTGAAAGTAGCTCAGGTTCAGATGGCAAGATCGGTTCAAGCACGCTATTTAAAGAAGGAAATACTTGGACTTCCGCAACCCCCTATCTGCACCCTTGGCACGCCAAGAAGAATTTCACCGCCGCAGATCAAATTCGACGTGAATGCCGCGAGCGTGGCTTGCCGGAAGTCCAAAATTTGCAGCAAATATCGACAATCAGAATACAAGGTCGTGAACTGCGTCCGACCCACTTCCACCGTTTTCGCTCGAAACGTGGTCTTGTGCAACCCGATACCCACGGCAGCTTCTGGCGCATTACCTTTGCCGAACCAATCCCTGGTCCCTTGGCGCTCGGCTTTGCTTGTCATTTTGGCTTGGGATTATTTGCTCCTTGTGAATAAGGATAAACCAATATCCGTTCTCAACAAGGATATTGTCATTCCAACACCGACATCCCCATTGCCACCGCGGCCTCACGCAATCCGTTGTCGAACACCACCATACGGAACTCAGCCGCCGTCCCGGCCACATGCCACACTGCTTCGGCGGCCGACAAGTGCACGCTGTCGTAACCGCGCAGACCGTACTGCTCAGCCAGATCGCCGGCGCGACGGATCAATGCCTCGGTCGGTATGACAACCTCCAGGTTGCGCCAATCCCGTTCCAGCGATTGGCGGTATCCTGCCAGATCGCCGGGCCCAATACGTTTCATGCGAAGCGCCTTGGCCAGGCCGGCGCGCATCTCGGCATAGCTCAGCAGATGCGTGGCCGACAGGTTTGCTTCGCTTACAGCCTCCCGGACACGCGAAGATTCGGGTTCATCTACGTACAGTTTGAGCAATGCCGAGGTGTCCAGATAAAGAATCACTCCCGGTCATCCAGAATGATCCGTGAAAGCGGCTTTTCTCCAGACGGCCACATGATCGGATGCTCTGGACCCAAGGGCTTGCCACCCTTGCCTGCCCTGATCCAGGGCTGCGACCGCAGACGTGCAAGGACCTGTGCTTCTGGGTCGGCTTCTGACGCATGCGGGGGAGCCAGACGCGCCACCGGCTTGCCATGGGATGTAACAACCAATTCCTCGCCCGCCTGTACGCGCCGCAAGTACTCGGACAGATGGTCTTTGAATTCACGCACTGAAATTTCCACAAGTTCTCCGATGTGGCCATACGTATGAAGTATGGCCACAATCATCAAAAGACGCAACCATCATGCGAAAATCAGAGCAACCCGGGCACTTGGCATCCCAAAGATTTCATTTTGCACGCTGGCCATGCACATTTCCCAATATGAAATTATCGGCTATAAAAAAGATAAAAAGGTGATTTCGAATGATGGAAGAACAACGCGAACTGTCTTTGAGCTTCCCCGAACTCTCCCCGGAGACCCCACCCATCCCGGTGCGCATGGTCAATGAGTTCGTCTACTGTCCACGCCTAGCATATCTCGAGTGGGTACAAGGCGAGTTCGCCCACAACGCCGATACCGTGGATGGCGCGGTCAAGCACAAGCGCGTGGACAAGCCCAGCGGGGGGTTGCCGGAGCAGCCCGAGGATGAGGAAAACATTCATGCCCGCTCAGTGTCGCTGAGTTCCGTCAAGCTCGGGATTACCGCCAAACTGGATCTCGTCGAGGGCGAAGGCAGCTATGTCACCCCAGTGGACTACAAGCGCGGCAAGCGCCCACATACTGCTGCCGGCGTCTATGATCCTGAGCGCGTACAACTCTGCGCGCAAGGGCTCTTGCTGCGTGAACACGGTTTCGAATGCGACAGCGGCGTGATCTACTATGTTGCCTCCAAAGAACGGGTGCGCGTGCTCTTCGATGAAGTTCTCATCGACAAGACACTGAATGCAATACACGGCCTGCGTGGGCTGGCACTGGGCGGCATCATCCCCGAGCCCCTGGAAGAAAGTCCCAAATGTCCGCGTTGCTCGCTAGTCGGCATCTGCCTGCCCGATGAAGTGAAACTCCTCAATCAATCACCTATTGAACCTCGTCCCATTTTCCCGTCCGTGGAAGATGCTTTACCGCTCTACGTGCAATCTCCACGCGCTTACGTGCGCAAGGATGGCGAGCGGCTGGTCATCGAGGTCGAAAAAGCAAAGGTTGCCGAAGCAAGATTGAACGAGGTTTCGCAAGTGGTGATCTTCGGCAATACGAGCATCACCACCCCTACCTTGCACGAGTGCCTGCGGCGCCAGATACCGATCACCTGGATGAGCTATGGCGGCTGGTTCATCGGCCACAGTGTCGGCACGGGTCATCGCAACGTCGAGACGCGTACGCATCAATACCGTGCGAGCTTCGATTCGCAGATTTGCTTGCAAATAGCACGGGGGCTCGTGGCGGCCAAAGCAGCAAACTGCCGCACACTGCTACGGCGCAACTGGCGTGGCGAAGGCGATGCTTCGGCTGCGCCGCCGGATATTCTGCAAGGCCTCAAGGAAGACATCCAGCGCGCGCAACGTGCGCCGAGCCTGGAGTATCTCTTGGGTGTCGAGGGTGCGGCGGCCAGTCGCTACTTTCAAAATTTCGCTGCCATGCTCAAGGCAGACGAAGAGCCCTCCCTGAGTTTCGACTTCATGGGCCGCAACCGTCGCCCACCAAAAGATCCTATCAATGCGTTGCTTTCTTTCGCTTACGCCATGCTCACGCGCGAGTGGACTATCGCCCTCTCCGCCGTCGGCCTTGATCCCTACCGTGGTTTCTATCACCAACCGCGCTTTGGCCGTCCGGCCTTGGCACTGGACATGATGGAACCCTTTCGCCCGCTGATCGCTGATTCTGCCGTGGTTATGGCTGTCAACAACGGCGAAGTCCGGCCCAGCGACTTCATCTACATGGCCGGGAGCTGCAATTTGAACGATTCGGGACGTAAGCGATTCATTGCCGGTTTCGAACGGCGGCTTGCGCAGGAAGTTACCCATCCCATTTTCAAATATCGCATCAGCTACCGTCGACTTCTGGAAGTTCAGGCCCGTCTACTGGTACGTTTTCTGGCTGGAGAAATCCCCGAATACCCGAATTTCGTGACCCGGTGACAATCATGGAGCATCTATACATCATCAGTTATGATATCAGTGAACCCAAACGCTGGCGGCGGGTGTTCAAGTGCATGAAAGGCTATGGCGAGTGGCTGCAACTGTCGGTGTTTCAGTGTCGCCTGAGCCGCATGCGCATGATCCGGCTTGAAGCGGAACTCGCCGAGATCATTAACCAGCGCGAGGATCACGTGCTGATCCTGGACCTTGGGCCAGCCGAAAACGTCGACCCTCGCGTGCGTAGCTTAGGCAAGCTCTTCGAGCCTGTTACACGCGAAGCAGTCATCGTTTGATTTTGCCTCCGGTTTGCGAGCACTGAGATGATGCGCCAAACCACGGCAGCGCTCGCCAAAAGACAAGTTCTTTAAAAATATGGTGTTTTTTACCTTTCCAATCCACAGCATCGGCACTTGGAGAACTCGTTTGGGTCACACAGAACCACAGTGCTCGCAAACCTTGCTCTCAAGCCGCACGGTTGCTGGTGCGAGAAAGGAGCTGTTTTCCGAGGCAGAAATGCCTCGGCCTCATTGAAGCCAATGGCCTGGCGCTGTCCACCATCGAGGCCGATACCGAGGTTTTCCGAGGCAGAAATGCCTCGGCCTCATTGAAGCCAGGATGCACTTGGGATCTTTGGTGATCGAGATCCAGGTTTTCCGAGGCAGAAATGCCTCGGCCTCATTGAAGCCTGGCGACGCGGGCGGCGAGCTGCGGGCGTACCGCTGTTTTCCGAGGCAGAAATGCCTCGGCCTCATTGAAGCTGCGCGGCAACGCGATAATAGGATTGCTTGAGTTCGGTTTTCCGAGGCAGAAATGCCTCGGCCTCATTGAAGCTCCTGTGCTTTGGATGCGAACTTGTAACAGATGATGTCGTTTTCCGAGGCAGAAATGCCTCGGCCTCATTGAAGCAGAGACCAGCAGGAACTGGACTTTCGCGCCACCTTGTTTTCCGAGGCAGAAATGCCTCGGCCTCATTGAAGCTCCTTCATTCCCCCCTCCCTTGTTCGCCCACCATCGCGTTTTCCGAGGCAGAAATGCCTCGGCCTCATTGAAGCTGATGCTATGCGCCGAGGAATTGCACCGGGATTATGGCGGTTTTCCGAGGCAGAAATGCCTCGGCCTCATTGAAGCATCATCGGCCCGGATTACATGTCCGCGCGGGATGCCCGTTTTCCGAGGCAGAAATGCCTCGGCCTCATTGAAGCACGCCGTAGTATAGCCCGACCTCGCCGCGTGCTTCGTTTTCCGAGGCAGAAATGCCTCGGCCTCATTGAAGCATCATCCAGTGGGGAACCACCAGCGTGGCTGCGAGGTTTTCCGAGGCAGAAATGCCTCGGCCTCATTGAAGCTCGGCCGCCGTCCCCAGCCATTCTGTCAGGGCCTTGAGGTTTTCCGAGGCAGAAATGCCTCGGCCTCATTGAAGCCCATCGCGGCGGAACTCCTGGCGCACGCCCAGCGGGGTTTTCCGAGGCAGAAATGCCTCGGCCTCATTGAAGCGAGGATCACGGTTTTATGGGCATTGCCTACGCCGCTATGTTTTCCGAGGCAGAAATGCCTCGGCCTCATTGAAGCCGTGACGCCGCGCTGGGGCTCAAGGATGCCGCTCGCGGTTTTCCGAGGCAGAAATGCCTCGGCCTCATTGAAGCAGCATCGAGGCCTTTATCATCGGCCCGGATTACATGTGTTTTCCGAGGCAGAAATGCCTCGGCCTCATTGAAGCGAGAATGTGGCCTTTTCCAGGTCGCCAATCAGATGCGGGTTTTCCGAGGCAGAAATGCCTCGGCCTCATTGAAGCGCCAACTGGCGGGCCGTTGCTGCCTCGACTGTGCGGGTTTTCCGAGGCAGAAATGCCTCGGCCTCATTGAAGCAAGAAGCTCCTAGGCCGTCCTGCGGCCGTTCCTGTTGGGTTTTCCGAGGCAGAAATGCCTCGGCCTCATTGAAGCGAATCTGTGGCGGGCATCCTGGGTGCTGCCATGCTTGTTTTCCGAGGCAGAAATGCCTCGGCCTCATTGAAGCCTACGAATGGCGGCTGGTCAGTCGTAACGGCGAAGTGTTTTCCGAGGCAGAAATGCCTCGGCCTCATTGAAGCCTGATACTCGATGAAGTTTGGCGGATTTGGCCTTCCGGTTTTCCGAGGCAGAAATGCCTCGGCCTCATTGAAGCGCGCTGATATACCGGCTATGCTTGCCCCGGTAGACCGTCCGGTTTTCCGAGGCAGAAATGCCTCGGCCTCATTGAAGCCAGCTCTGGGACAAGATATAACTGTTTCAGTGGAACCAGTTTTCCGAGGCAGAAATGCCTCGGCCTCATTGAAGCCTCATGTTGTGTTTCCCCAGTCGCACATCCTGCCTGGGTTTTCCGAGGCAGAAATGCCTCGGCCTCATTGAAGCCCTGCTCCTTGCTTTTTTGATGCGCCCCGCTCTGGGTTTTCCGAGGCAGAAATGCCTCGGCCTCATTGAAGCCCATGTAGTCGGCCGGGGCAAAGCGGGTGATGAACGTTTTCCGAGGCAGAAATGCCTCGGCCTCATTGAAGCAGACGCATCCTGTGGTTGCTGGCATGGGCGAAGAAAGTTTTCCGAGGCAGAAATGCCTCGGCCTCATTGAAGCTGCTGGCCAAGGTGTATCACGCCTGCGGCCTGATCCCGGGTTTTCCGAGGCAGAAATGCCTCGGCCTCATTGAAGCCCCGAGCATACCTGTTATGTGGAGGCCTTCGCCGGCGGCGTTTTCCGAGGCAGAAATGCCTCGGCCTCATTGAAGCTGGGCGCAGATGGACTACCTGACGCCGGAGCTGCTGCGGTTTTCCGAGGCAGAAATGCCTCGGCCTCATTGAAGCTGATCCTGTTCCAGCGATTCCAGGGCACGGTCGTGACGTTTTCCGAGGCAGAAATGCCTCGGCCTCATTGAAGCGGAAATCCCTGCCGGGGGGTTGCCGGCGAAGATGATGTTTTCCGAGGCAGAAATGCCTCGGCCTCATTGAAGCCGGTATCTGTTCGCGCTGGAGGCGGTGGCCGATGATGGTTTTCCGAGGCAGAAATGCCTCGGCCTCATTGAAGCGGGGGCAGGGACTGCGGGCATATCCGCCGGGTCCACTGTTTTCCGAGGCAGAAATGCCTCGGCCTCATTGAAGCAAGATAAGACATTGCGGGCTCCTGAGATAAAAAGCCCGGTTTTCCGAGGCAGAAATGCCTCGGCCTCATTGAAGCATGCACCCCATGCGCTATTCTGGCCGCCTAGACAACGGTTTTCCGAGGCAGAAATGCCTCGGCCTCATTGAAGCATGAGGGAGGGAGAGTGATGTGCAATCGCCCAGCACTGGTTTTCCGAGGCAGAAATGCCTCGGCCTCATTGAAGCTCGGCCATGATCTGGACGCGATGCCCACCGCCGAACGTTTTCCGAGGCAGAAATGCCTCGGCCTCATTGAAGCTTGTTAGGTGACCCGTTGCCCGTGGCCGGTGGGTCAGGCGTTTTCCGAGGCAGAAATGCCTCGGCCTCATTGAAGCGCATCCGCGCACCAGAAGGCAGTGGTCCAGCCAGCCGGGTTTTCCGAGGCAGAAATGCCTCGGCCTCATTGAAGCATTCAAGGAGAGTCCGACCAGGTGGGGAATTGGGCCGGGTTTTCCGAGGCAGAAATGCCTCGGCCTCATTGAAGCAACAAGTTCTTCTGTTGTGGCGTCGGATAGAGCCTTGTTTTCCGAGGCAGAAATGCCTCGGCCTCATTGAAGCCCGGGAAATCCTGGCCGCCTACGAGGACTACAAAACGAGGTTTTCCGAGGCAGAAATGCCTCGGCCTCATTGAAGCATTATGACCCTATAACAAGAACCTATGTTGTCACGTTTTCCGAGGCAGAAATGCCTCGGCCTCATTGAAGCGCGCTGCGGTGATTCCGGAACAGAGGCAAACCTGGGGAGTTTTCCGAGGCAGAAATGCCTCGGCCTCATTGAAGCTGGGTGAAGACCAGGCCACCCTTGATCACGTCACGCGGTTTTCCGAGGCAGAAATGCCTCGGCCTCATTGAAGCCAGGCAATCAGCGCATCCAGAGCCGGCTCGATCCACAGTTTTCCGAGGCAGAAATGCCTCGGCCTCATTGAAGCCTTATATTCTCCCTGGTAGGTTCCGGGAGTTGGTAGTTGTTTTCCGAGGCAGAAATGCCTCGGCCTCATTGAAGCGACTTCCATGCGAGCGTCATTAGCTCAATGCTCATGGGTTTTCCGAGGCAGAAATGCCTCGGCCTCATTGAAGCGGTCTTCGATTGGGCGAGAAAGAACACGGAATTGTCGTTTTCCGAGGCAGAAATGCCTCGGCCTCATTGAAGCGAGGGCGGTAAGCCGCGCGTCGATGTCATGCAGGGCGGGTTTTCCGAGGCAGAAATGCCTCGGCCTCATTGAAGCAGCATATGGATCTGCCCCCCGGCCATGACTGTGTTGGTTTTCCGAGGCAGAAATGCCTCGGCCTCATTGAAGCTCGCTGCGCCAGGAGGCCACCGTGTGCGGGTTCATCATCGTTGTTTTCCGAGGCAGAAATGCCTCGGCCTCATTGAAGCCAACCAGATCGAAAAGACCCGCGTGCCGCCGTTCCCGGTTTTCCGAGGCAGAAATGCCTCGGCCTCATTGAAGCCAGGATGCGCTGGGGGATCTGATCCGCGCCCCGGGCGTTTTCCGAGGCAGAAATGCCTCGGCCTCATTGAAGCATGCTGGGAGCGTTTTAAAAGAAATGAACTTCAAGAAGTTTTCCGAGGCAGAAATGCCTCGGCCTCATTGAAGCTGCCTGTGTTTTTGGCAACTGGCGCAGCTTGCCAAGTTTTCCGAGGCAGAAATGCCTCGGCCTCATTGAAGCCAGCTCTGCCGCCGATGCCAGAGGCCCACAGTGCCCCACGTTTTCCGAGGCAGAAATGCCTCGGCCTCATTGAAGCTGGAGACGGTGGAATCAAGTTCGGCGAAGGCCCGCAGATGTTGGTGGCCAGATAAACTGACCCATTACTGGCCAGTAGATTTGACCCACCCAGGTGTGGCCGCCAGGCCACGGAACCAGCTACTGTCCCCCGTTTTGACCAATGGCCGGGGGCATGTCAGTGAAGGAGTGGGTTGTGATACACAAGATCAAGGCGCTGCACGACAGCGGCAAGAGATTGTCAATTCGCGCCATCAGCCAGGCGCTGGGCGTGTCCCGCGCCTGCGGGGATGCGGGGATGCGGGGATGCGGGGATGCGGGGATGCGGGGATGCGGGGATGCGGGGATGAACCGATCATTGCTGCGGGCAAGGATAGCGCAAGGGCCCAGGATGAGCCTGGGCAGGAACATCGGGTGCGTTGGGTAGAGATTACAGGCCATGAACCTAGCAAGCAGGGACAGAAGGCGCTGCGCTCGGAAGTGTTGGGCAAGCAGGAGCCAATTCTAGCCAACGTCTTCGCAGGCAAGGAATATTTCGAGCAGCACAACAACCCCAGCATCACCCCGGAAGGCGGCCAAGCGCGCTTGTGGCGCGCTTCTTGGGTAAAAGCCAGCGCTATGTGCCCATTGAGGTGGTGCTGAGCAATAGCAACAATGAAGCCAATTTCGACGCTGTGCGCAAACTCGCAGATACGTGGAGCTTTCGGGATAATAACGTGCCAGAAGGGCAGGAATCCAAGCTGATTTCGGCATCTGGCAAGCAGATGAAAAAGGCCTGGGGGCGTGCTATTCTGTTTGTAAGGAAGGTGAAATATGCGTGAATTCACACCTGAGCAAAAGCGCCTCTTGGAACAGGCAGACCCGCAAACACGGGCGTTGTTGGAAAAGCACGGCTTTGGTGCCTTTGACGGCTATGACTGCCGTTCAGAGTCCGATACCTTTGCGCCAGGCGAAGACTACCTGAAGGCCGTGTTGCCGGAACACCTGCAGAGGCTTGCGGGTAAACTGGCCAAGAAATAGTAACGCCATGTTGCTGGCGCTGCCAGATGCACAAGCCTCAATGTGAATCAGGGTAGTGATTCTATCCCCATCTCGGAGAGCGAGAATGGAAAAGAAGCAGAACATCGAGAAGTTGATCCAGGAGAGGCCGGATCTCTTCGACGACATGGATTGCCGGCCGGGTCACGGGAGCTATCCTGGGGAGCAGGGCGACGAGATCATGGACAGCATCCTCCCCGATTGGCGGGAAAGGGTGGCGGCGCGGCAAGCGAAACTAGCCGAAAGAAAGAAGATCTAAAGAAATCCGCTTCTGCGCGTGTCTTCTTCCTGAAGACAACAACTTGAAGTGGTGCTGAAAAAGAAGTGCAAAGAAAGAATAGGTGGTGGTCGGCGGGGCCCCCCATCCACTGGCGTGGCAACCCCGCATGGCGCTCCGGCATGAGCCGTGCTACGGCCGGGAGAATGTTACCGTGTCACGACCACCAATCGGTTAGACTAGCATAGCCAGATTCGGTTTTCTGCCAGATCGCCGTAAATTACCGTTATTGAGGTCCGGGCGCACTGCCTAAATTGGGCGAGGGAACGGACTCGCTCCGATGCATTCAGCGTCATTGAGCGGCGCCAAAATACAAGCCGGAGTTATCCGCCCCTGGCTGGCAAATTACTTTTTCGCCTGCCTCGGCAAGGCTCCCGCTTCGCCGTAATAGCAGAAGTGGTCGTGATACTCCTTATCGGTCGCTGCAGTATCGCCCTTGAAGCGCGGGTCCTGCGGCCTGGGCTGATCCATGACGTAGGCGGCCACATCCCAGGCATCCTGGTCGGACAGCGTGTTGCCCTGCCCGAGTGGCATGTTTGCCTTGATGAATCCTGCCGCGGTGTTCACCCTGTGCATGCCGGCCCCCCAGTTGAACGACTGCGGACCCCAGAGCGGCGGGAAGACGGTTGTGCCATTGACCGACTGGCCCTGGCCATCGGCCCCATGGCAGACAGCGCAGCTTGAGGCAAAGATCTTGGCACCGCGTTCACGGTTCACCGAAGCTGGCTTCTTCAGTACCGGATAACCACGGCCGGCCATTTTCTTCTCACCAGTCGGTGCGCCCTGTGCCATCCAGTAGGCATAGGTGACCAAAGCGGTCATTTCCGGGCTGTCGGCGGCCGGGGGGGTACCGTTCATGCTGAACCTGAAGCAGCCCTGCATGCGCTCCTGAATGGTGTTGACGTGCTTGTTCTTGCTGCGATAGGCCGGGTAGGCCACATAGGCGGCCCAGAGCGGTGCGGAGTTCGCCAGCCGGCCCTTGTCGATATGACAGTTGACGCAACTCAGCGCATTTCCGGAATAGCCTTTGGCGTAAGTCGGGGTGTTGGTAAAGATCAGCTCGCCCTGGCGGACCACCTTGCCAAACTCGTCGTTCGGAATTTCCCGGGGCGGCTGGAAGTATTTTTCGGCTGAACCACCCGAAGGTGCTTCGGCAGGTGTGAGATCCTGCTGTTCCGGAGCCGGTGCCGGACGACTGGCATTGGCCTGTTGTTCGGTGTTTTGCTGCCCCTCACCGGATTGCTGCTGGCAACCAAGAAGAACAAGGGATGCGCTGATAACCGCCAGCGCTGGATACCATTTAAGCTGGGTCATGATCAGCTCCTGAGATATTCCGAAACCGGCGTCCGGTGAGAACTGCCACAAAGCTTCGGGCATCCTGGCGGCCTACCAGCCCGGTCAGAAGAAATTAAACATTTATCAGATTGATTACAGGTGCGCAACAAACGAAGGTAGTGCGTCTGGTAATTCGCCATCCTGAGCGCGATGGTTTGCTGACTTTATCTATTCCCCTGAATGTGAGTTGCCAGTTCTTCCTGATCAGACAGCATCGCCTGCTGTAGCTTGCCTGTTGAACGCGGATCACAGAACCAGGCCGCTGCCAATACGGCAAGAAGCATCAGAAAGACGGCGCGCTTGATGAGTAGCCCAAGATCCAGCGTGTGCTTGCCGGCAGCGGCGAAAGGTCGGCGGGTGGCGCGCGCGAGCTTTGATAGCCGGGACAGACGGCTGCGATGACTGTGGGCAGCGATGGCCTGGGCGATCGCTGCTGCAATCGCGGGCGGACAGCCGCGGCGGCTCAGTTCCTGGGCAAGCACGACCGGGCTCACACCCCGCTCGGCCAGAAAAAAGGCCAGTTCCATGGTGTTGTTCCAGAAGCTGCTGGTACTGAGCATGGCCTGGCTATTGCCGCGCGCCAGGTTTTCATCATAACGCTGGCGCGCCTGGATATCAGTAAGTGTCTTGTGGGCTTCCAGAATCTGCCGGAAACGGTGCGTGGCCATCTCGCTACCGCCATTGCGGTCCGGATGCCAGCGCATGACCTCGCGCCGATAGGCCGCCTTGATTTCCTCAAGGGTGGCATTCGGCTTCAGGCCAAGGACTTCGTACAGTGTTTCTGCCACAGAGCCTCCTGACCATACGCATGGAGCCGCATGAATGCAGCCTGTTGGTCTTGGGTATCGTTTTTTTGATCCAGGGTGGAGCCTCGATCTTAGACTTGGCGGGCAGCGTAGCCAATGCAGCTTTCGACTGCCAGATGAAAGGCTTAGGGCAAAAGTCCCTTGAAAGGCAGAAAGGTGACGGCATCCCCCGCCCGGATCACCTGGTTGGGCGCCACATCCACCAGGCCATCGGCCCAGACCGTGGACGACAGCACGCCTGAGCTCTGGCTTGGGTAGATCCCGACCCTGATCTGCCCGTCATCGCCAGGCTCCAGGCGGGCGCGCAGGAACTCGCGGCGCTTGTCGGGTTTGGGCCAGTCGAAGGCAGCAGCGACGGCGAAAGCCGGCTGTGCGGTCTGGCGTTCTCCCTGGCAGGCGGCAATGAAGGGCTTTACGAAAAGCTGGAAGGTCACGAAGCTCGAAACGGGATTGCCGGGCAGGCCGATGAAAAAGGCCTCGCCAATCTGGCCAAAGGCCAGGGGCTTGCCGGGCTTGATGGCGATGCGCCAGAGATCCAGCCGGCCGCGAGCTTCCAGGGCGCTCTTGACGTGGTCCTCCTCCCCCACCGAAACCCCGCCGGTACTGAGGATGAGATCCGCTTGGCCGGCCGCCCGGTCGAGCACCGCGCAGGTTTCGCCATAGTCGTCGCGCACCCGCCCCAGATCGATGACTTCGCAGTCCAGACGCCGCAGCAGGCTGATCAGGGTATAGCGGTTGGAATTGTAGATCTGGCCGGAATGCGCCAGCGGCATGCCGGGCTCGACCAGTTCGTCGCCGGTGGACAGCACCGCCACCTGCAGCCGCCGAAATACCGGCAGGCTGCCCAGCCCCACCGAGGCGGCCAGCCCCAGCGCCTGGGGCGTGAGCCGGGTACCTGCCGCGAGCACTTCTCTGCCCTTGCGGATATCCTCCCCGGCCCGGCGGATATTGGCGCCAGCCTTGACCGGAACAGGGAAACGCACCACGCCGTCCTCTTCCCGGCAGACCTCCTGAATGATCACGGTGTCGGCACCTGCCGGCACGGGCGCGCCGGTGAAGATGCGTGCCGCCGTGCCTGCCTGCAGTGGCTGGGCCACCTGACCGGCTGGAATGCGCTGAGAGACCGGCAGGCTGGCTTCGCCGGAGGCGGGTAGGTCCGTCGTGCGTAGGGCGTAGCCATCCATGGCGCTGTTGTCCGCGCCGGGGACATCGATCGCGGAGACCTGTGCGCTCGCCAGCACCCGGTTGAGCGCATCCAGCAAAGACACGTTCTCCTGGCCTGCTACCGGCCGGGCCTGGGCGAGGATGCGCGCCAGGGCCTCGTCCATGGAGAGCATGGGACGGGTGCCAGGTAATGGCATATCGCAGCAGGTGCTCATATTCACTCCTGAATGAATGGCGCCGGGCACTTGAAGCCTTGGCAACTTGACGAAAATGCTAAGTGGCCCTAGATACTGTAATGCAGCCGCACGGAATGGACCATTATAAGATGCATCTCTCCAAAGAACAGACAGTTCACCGCATCATCGAACGTATCGAAGAACAACAGCGCCGTATCCGGGAAGAACGCGCCAAGCGTCAGCGGGGCGAACCCTACCTGACCGAGGACCAGGTGAGGGTGGAAGTCGCCATCAAGTACCTGCGGATCGAGGCCAGCTGGCCATCTGGTGCCACTGAGGCCCCCAGTCAGCCACGGCTACATCATCCGGTAGCGCCTTTCTCAGGCCGCCTTCATTGACCCCCGCATGCCCTGCCAGCAACGGATCGGCGCCAGCCAGCAGCTCCCGGACTCGTGACTTTTGCGCGAAAATATGATAACCAGATAGGTCTAATCTTTTCTGGATCTTCTCTCTTCACCTGACAGCCGTCCCGCCGCTCTGAGGCGCCGGCTTTCCATGGCGCAAGGGAGAAGCCGTCTGCCGCAGCGCTTCGAGAGACCCGATGCTTAAAGAGAAAACTGTCAAACACCCCCTGGCCGGTCAGACCATGACGGGCGCCGATATCATTCTCCAGGTACTGAGCCAGGAAAGCGTCGATACGGTATTCGGCTACAGTGGTGGCGCCATTCTGCCGACCTACGATGCCATCTTCCGCTTCAATGCGGAACGCGAGGAAAAGCCCGAGGCGCAGATCCGCCTTGTCGTGCCCGCCAACGAGCAGGGTGCGGGCTTCATGGCGGCCGGTTATGCGCGCGCCAGCGGCAAGGTGGGCGTGTTCATGGTCACCTCCGGCCCCGGCGCCACCAATGCCGTCACGCCCATCCGCGACTGCATGGCCGATTCGGTGCCGGTGGTGATGATCAGCGGCCAGGTTTCGCGCGCCGCCATCGGCACGGACGCCTTCCAGGAGGCGCCGATCTTCAACATCATGAGCCCCTGCGCCAAGCATGTGTTTCTGGTTTCCGACCCTGAGAAACTGGAGGAAACGCTGCGCACGGCCTTCGAGATCGCCCGCACCGGCCGACCCGGCCCGGTGGTGGTGGATGTTCCCAAGGACGTGCAGAACTGGTGCGGCATCTTCAAGGGCGAAGGCAAGCTCGACATCAAGGGCTACCGCCAGCGCATGAGCGCACTGCGTTCGGCGCTCTCCGACGAGCAGGCCGACAGCTTTTTCGAGCTGCTGGAACGTAGCGAGCGTCCCCTGCTCTACGTCGGCGGCGGTGTGATCAGCGGCAATGCGACCGAGACCCTGCGCCAGTTCGCGCATCGTTTCCAGATCCCGGTGGTGAACACACTCATGGGTATCGGCAGTCTCGACAGCCGCGATCCCCTGGCCCTGCACATGCTGGGCATGCACGGCACGGCCTACGCCAATTATGCGGTCGAGGACTGCGATTTCCTGATTGCCGTGGGGGCGCGCTTCGATGACCGGGTGGCGGGCAACATCGAGCAGTTCGCGCCGAATGCCCGCGCCATCGCGCATATCGACATCGACGCCTCGGAAATCGGCAAGGTGAAGCTGGCCCACTGGCATCATGTCGGCGATGCCCGGGAGACCCTGGAGCAACTGCTGGAGAGTGGCGAACACTTCAGCAAGGATCATTCTGCCTGGCTGGGGCATCTGCAGGAGCTGCGCGCGCGCCATCCGATGAACTATGACCGCGACAGCGCCTTGGTGCAGCCCTACTACGTGCTGGAAGAGCTGAACCGCATCACCCAGGGCCAGGCCATCGTCAGCACCGGCGTCGGCCAGCACCAGATGTGGGCGGCGCAGTACCTCGATTTTGCCCACCCGCGCAGCTGGCTGACCTCGGGCAGCATGGGTACCATGGGTTTTGGCCTGCCGGCGGCCATCGGCGCCCAGATCGCCTGCCCCGACCGGCTCGTCATCGACGTCGATGGCGACGGCAGCATCCGCATGAATCTCGGCGAGATGGAGACGGTCACCACCTACAATCTGCCGGTCAAGATCCTGCTGCTGAACAATGTCGGCGATGGCATGGTGCGCCAGTGGCAGAAGCTTTACTTCAATGACCGTTTCGCCGCCAGCGACAAGTCCCTGCACCAGAAGGATTTCGTGCGGGCGGCCCAGGCCGACGGTTTTGGTTTCTCCAAACGCCTGGACCGCAAGGAAGATGTGCGCGGCGTGCTGGAGGAGTTCCTGGCCTATCCCGGCCCGGCCTTCCTGGAGGTGATGATCGATCCGGATGCCGGCGTGTATCCGATGGTGGGCCCTGGCATGGGCTATCGCAACATGATCACCGGCGAACACATCCCCTGCCGTGACATGCAGGAGGACAGTGCCGGCAGGAGCGCGCCGGCCTCGGACATGTTCTGAGGCACCGGCTTTTCCTGCAGGAGAAAAAGCCCCGGCCTGGCCGGGGCTTTTTCATGCCACTCGCCCGCGCCCTTCACCCTCGATGCAGCGCCTGAAGGGCGGCAGGGCGGCGAGCATCTGCCGACCGTAGCGCATGCTGACCAGGCGCCGATCGAGGATGATCACCCGCCCGTGATCGCTTTCGGCCCGCAGCAGCCGCCCGGTGGCCTGCTGCAGCTTGCGGCTGGCCTCGGGCACGGTGATTTCCATGAAGGGATTGCCGCCGCGCGCTTCCACCCACTCGGCATAGGTGGCGGCAATGGGATCGGAGGGCACCGCAAAGGGCAGCTTGGCAATCACGACACAGGTGCACAGCTCGCCCGGCAGATCCAGCCCTTCGGCAAAGCTGTCCAGGCCAAACAGCACGCTGCCCTCCCCCGCCTGGATGCGCTCGGCGTGCTGGCGCAGCAGTGCCTGCTTGCTGCCGCTGCCCTGCTGCAGGACCAGGGCCTGCCAGGGCGGGCTGAGCAGGGTGGCGACCTCCTCCATCTGCCGCCTGGAGCTGAACAGCACCAGCGAGCCCTCGCCGGGGTCAAGCAGCGCCTCCAGCTTGCTGGCGACCTCGCGGGTATGTGCTGCACTGTCGCGCGGATCGCTGCTCATCAGGGGCACATGCAACTCTGCCTGGCGGGCGTAGTCAAAGGGCGACCCGAGCGCGAGATATTGCACATTGCCCAACTGGTCCAGACCGGTCTTTTCGGCAAAGAAGTCGAAGCGCCCGAGCGCGGTCAGGGTGGCCGAGGTGAGCACGGCGGCATCGATGCGCGGCCAGAAATGCGTGTTGAGCACGCCGCGGGCCTCGGTCGGGCTGGCGCAGACCAGATAGTCCCATTCGCGGTTATTGTACTGGGCACGGATCCAGCGGGCGGTCGGCGCGCTTTTGGCGACATCGGCGGCCAGCATCATGTTCCAGAGTGATAGCGCGTTTTCCAGGCGACCGATGAGAAAGCCGAGATCCATGGCCGGTTTTTCGCTCTGGTCGGCGCTCAGCTTGCGCTCCTCGATGGCCTGCTGCAGCTTGTCCTTGAGCCGGTTGGCAATGCTCGCCAACTCGCGCAGGGGCGCCAGCACATTGTCGCCCAGGGGGCGCAGCTCTTCCGGAAAGCGGCCATCGGCAAAGCGCAGCAGCTCGGGGTCGTCATCGCGCCCGCCACTGCCCTGGCCGCTCTGGCGCCACTGATCCAGGGTGCGGGCAAGTTCCATCAGCGCCTGTACCAGCTCCTGACCGAGACTCTCGGCCTGGGCCGCCTGCTTGACGGTGTCGCCCTGCAGCAGCACGGCGGCCTTGCCGGCCACGCTGCCGACCTGCTCGACCCAGCTCATGGCGCCACGCACAGTCATGGCCCCGGCAAAGCGCTCGATGGCGGTATCCGGCAGGTGATGCGCCTCATCGAGG
Organism: Thermithiobacillus plumbiphilus; assembly: GCF_038070005.1. Taxonomy (NCBI): domain Bacteria; kingdom Pseudomonadati; phylum Pseudomonadota; class Acidithiobacillia; order Acidithiobacillales; family Thermithiobacillaceae; genus Thermithiobacillus; species Thermithiobacillus plumbiphilus. The sequence goes on from NZ_JBBPCO010000011.1 coordinate 86,451, forward strand.
CAGTACAGGCTCTTTTGCGGATCGGGCAGGATGACCCCGCCGCCGAGGGCGAAGTCAGACAGGAGCAGGTCGTGATTGGTGACGATCACGTCCGCCTCGTTCAGGGCCTCGCGGGCACGGAAGAATGAGCAATCCTTGACGTAGGGACAGCGGCGCCCGGTGCAGCTATGCCGGTCATTGGCGATCTGGCTCCAGAGCCGATCCGGGATGGCATCGGGCCAACTGTCGCGCTCGCCGGACCAGCGTTCCGGCAGACTGTCGGCCATGCGCTGCAACAGATCACTCTCGCGCGCCTCGCCACTTAGCTCAAAGAGCGCGAGATTGGCCGGGCCGCCTTCGCTCAGGGCCCGCAGGTTGCGCTCACAGACATAACGCGAGCGTCCCTTGGCCAGGGCATAGCTGAACTGCAGCCCGCTATGTTCGGCAAAGAAGGGCAGATCCTTGTGGAGGATCTGCTCCTGCAGAGCCACGGTCGCGGATGAGATGATGAGCTTGCGGCCCATGCGCAGGGCGAGCGGCAAGGCCCCCACCAGATAGCCGAGCGTCTTGCCGGTGCCGGTCTGGCCTTCCACCACCAGCACGGCGGGATCACTCGCGGGATTGGCGCGGAGGGTGGCCAGGGTCTTGGCCACTTCGGCAATCATCTTGCGCTGTTGCGGGCGCGCGCGAAAGCCGGGCAGGGAGGCGCCAATCCGGGTCAGCGCCGCGCGTATGTCGTTTTTTGCTTCATCATCCAGCATCATGAATATCACCAGAACCCGATTGAGCGAACTGCCATCTGAGACAACATTATACTTTAAGCGGGATTTTCGATACAGCCCGGGAACCGGGGCCACAGCCATTCAGTATCCGGCATCCGGCAGCGCCGCCCTGGCAAGTTTTATTGAAATCATTGATGCGGCATAGCCAGCATTCACCTTGTATTTTTCATTAAAAGTTCCATATCGGCGCATATTTTTAATCATGTAGCACCTTTTCACTTATTTAGTAAATTGTGCTACAATCACCCGCATCGGGGCCGCAGAAAAATCGGCCAGATCCCGCAATACCGCTCATGATCCGGTGCCGGGACCCGGGCCTACTGGAGTAAATATGGCACAAGTCAAAAAAGTCTATGATGAATCGAGCATCCGTGTGCTGCGCGGCCTGGAACCGGTCAAGGAACGGCCAGGCATGTACACGCGCACGGACTCTCCGACCCATATCGTACAGGAAGTGATCGACAATGCCGCCGATGAGGCCCTGGGTGGGCATGCCAGCCGCATCGTCGTAACCCTGCACACCGACGGCTCGGTCAGTGTCGAGGACGATGGCCGCGGCATCCCGGTGGGCCAGCACCCCGAGGAGGGCGTATCCACGGCGGAGGTGGTCTTCACCCGCCTGCATGCCGGCGGCAAGTTCAACAAGCGCGATGGCGCCGGCGCCTATGCCTTCTCCGGTGGCCTGCACGGTGTCGGCGTATCGGTGACCAATGCCCTCTCGACCCGGCTGGAACTGCGCATCAAGCGCGATGGCCATGAGCATACGATGGCCTTTGCCGGTGGCGAACCCGTCACGTCCCTGACCCGTGGCGCGGCGCTCAAGGCCAAGCGCCAGACCGGCACGCAGGTCAGGGTCTGGCCCGATCCGCGCTACTTCGACAGCCCGAAGGTGTCGCTGGCGGAACTGGAGCGCACCCTGCGCGCCAAGGCGGTGCTGCTGCCGGGCGTGGAGGTCGTGCTCTATCTGGAGCAGCGCGAAGGGCCGGCCGAGATGCGCACCTGGCGCTACGAGGGCGGGTTGCAGGCCTATCTGGCCGAACTGAGCGCCAATGCCGAAACCGTGGGCGCGATCTTTGCCGGCGAGCGCTATTGCAAGCAGAGCGAGCAGTTTGCCGATGGCGAGGGCGCGGCCTGGGCCATGACCTGGCTGGTGGAAGGCGAGGCCGCGGGCGAGAGCTATGTCAACCTCATCCCGACACCGGCCGGCGGCATGCATGAAACCGGTCTGCGCGCCGGGGTATTCGAGGCAGTGAAGGCCTTCGCCGAGCACCACAGCCTGATCCCGCGCGGGGTAAAGCTCACCGCCGAGGACGCCTGGGCGCGGGTAGCCTTCGTGCTCTCCGCCCGGGTGCTCGACCCGCAGTTTCAGGGCCAGACCAAGGAAAAGCTCAGCTCGCGCGATGCCGTCAAGCTGGTTTCGAGCATGGTGCGCGACCCGCTGGAGCTTTGGCTCAACGAGCACATTGATATCGGGCGCAAGATCGCTGAACTCGCCATTCGCCAGGCCACGGCGCGGCTGAAGCAGGCGCAGAAGGTCGAAAAGCGCAAGTCCAGTGGTGTCGCCGTGCTGCCGGGCAAGCTGACCGACTGCGAATCGCGGGATGCCAGCGAGACCGAGCTCTTTCTGGTGGAGGGCGACTCCGCCGGCGGCTCGGCCAAGCAGGGCCGCGACAAGCGCTTTCAGGCCATCCTGCCCCTGCGCGGCAAGGTACTCAACACCTGGGAGCAGGATCGCGACCGGCTCTTCGCCAATCAGGAAGTGCATGACATCGCCGTGGCCATCGGCGTCGATCCGCATGGGCCGCAGGATCAGCCGGATCTCTCCGGACTGCGCTACGGCAAGATCATCATCATGTCCGATGCCGATGTCGATGGCGCGCATATCCAGGTGCTGCTATTGACGCTCTTTTTCCGCCACTTTCCCCAGCTCATCGGCAAGGGTCACGTGCATATCGCCCAGCCGCCACTGTTTCGGGTGGACGTGCCCGCCCAGGGCAAGGGCAAGCCGTCGCGCAAGCTCTATGCCCTGGATGATGGCGAGCTGAATGTGATCGTGGACAAGCTGCGCAAGGAAAAGGTGCGTGAGGGCGCCTGGTCGGTATCGCGCTTCAAAGGCCTTGGCGAGATGTTCCCGGAACAGCTCTGGGACACCACCATGAACCCCGATACCAGGCGACTGGCGCCGGTAGGCATTCGCTTGGGCGCCGAGGCCGAAACCCGTACCCGCTTTGATCTCTTGATGTGCCGCAACGAGGCCGCCGGACGTCGTCAGTGGCTGGAAGCCCGCGGCAATGAAGTCGAAGCCGATATCTAGTTGAAGGATGGATATGGATACCCTGGATCTGTTTGAAACGACCGAGGCCGGCAAGCAGCCGCCCAAGACCCCTCCCGCCCCGCCCGCAGCGGCGGACGCTGGCGATTTTCTGCCATTAGGGGACTACGCCGAGCGCGCCTATCTGCAATATGCCATGAGCGTGGTCAAGGGCCGCGCCCTGCCGGACGTGGCCGATGGCCTCAAGCCGGTGCAGCGGCGCATCCTGTTTGCCATGCGCGAGCTGGGGCTGGGCGCCAGCGCCAAGCCGGTCAAGTCGGCGCGCGTGGTCGGTGAGGTGCTGGGCAAGCTGCACCCGCATGGGGATGCCTCCGCCTATGACGCCATGGTGCGCATGGCGCAGGACTTCAGCCTGCGCTATCCCCTGATCGACGGCCACGGCAATTTCGGCTCGCGTGATGGCGATGGCGCGGCGGCCATGCGCTATACCGAAGCGCGGCTCTCGGCCTTTGCCGAACTGCTGCTCGCCGAGATCGACCAGGGCACGGTGGACTTCGTCAGCAACTACGACAACACCCTGGAAGAGCCCCAGGTCCTGCCAGCGCGCCTGCCGGTGCTGCTGCTCAATGGCGCCTCGGGCATTGCCGTGGGCATGGCCACCGAGGTGCCGTCGCACAACCTTGCGGAGGTGGCGGAAGCCGCCGTTGCCCTGATCCAGAATCCGCAGCTCGATGTTAATGATCTCCTGCGGATCATACCGGGCCCGGATTTCCCCGGCGGTGGCCAGATCATCAGCAGCCCGGAAACCATTCGCGACATCTACAGCAGTGGCCGGGGCAGCCTGCGGGTGCGGGCGCGCTGGCGCATCGAGAAGCTGGCGCGCGGCCAGTGGCAGGCAGTCATCCATGAACTGCCGCCCCAGACTTCGAGCCAGAAGGTGCTGGAAGAAATCGAGGAGCTCAGCAATCCGCGGGTACGCGCCGGGCGCAAGGAACTCAGCGCCGAGCAGCGCCAGTCGCGTCAGGCCATTTTAAGCGTGCTGGACGCCGTGCGCGACGAGTCCGGCCGCGAGCATGCCGTGCGCCTGGTGTTCGAGCCCAAGTCCTCGCGTCAGGACCCCGAGGAGTTCATGCAACTGCTGCTGTCGCTGACCTCACTGGAAGGCAATGCGCCGATGAATCTGGTCAGCATCGGTCTGGATGGCCGGCCGGCACAGAAGAACCTCAAGGAGATCCTGGCGGAATGGATCGCCTTCCGCTTCCAGACCGTCACCCGCCGCAGCCGCCACCGGCTGGAGAAAGTGGAAGCGCGCATCCACATCCTCGAAGGCCGGATGATTGCCTTCCTCAATATCGATGAAGTCATCCGCGTCATCCGCGAGGCCGATGATCCCAAGGCTGACCTGATCGCACATTTCGCGCTCTCGGAAACCCAGGCCGAGGATATCCTCGAAATCCGCCTGCGCCAGCTCGCCCGGCTTGAAGGCATCAAGATCGAGCGCGAGCTTGGCGAACTGCGCGAGGAACGCGGGACCCTGCTGGAATTGCTGGATGACACCGGCAAGATGCGCCGCCTGATCATCAAGGAAATCCGCAAGGATGCGCAGCGCTTTGGCGACGCGCGCCGCACACTGATCGAACAGGCCGTGACCGCCAGCGCCAAGCCCGCTGCCGTGCTCGATGAGCCGGTCACGGTCATCCTGTCGCGCAAGGGCTGGATTCGCAGCCGCACAGGGCATGGGCTGGATGCCGGCGGGTTCAGCTTCAAGGAAGGCGATGGCCTGCTGGCCACCGCTGAACTGCGCAGCACCGAAAGCGTACTGCTGATGGATGATCAGGGGCGCGCTTATACCCTGCCCGCCGCCAGCGTTCCGGGCGGGCGTGGCGAAGGCGTGCCGGTCGGTACCCTGCTGGAGCTGCCGAAAGGCGCGCGCATTCAGTTCATGCTGAGTAGCGGGCCGGAACAGCGCTGGCTGCTGGCCAGCTCCGATGGCTATGGCTTTATTGCAGGCACGACTGATCTGCAATCCCGCGTGCGCGGCGGCAAGGCCGTGGTGAATCTGAGCGAAGGCGCGGCACTGCTGCCGCCAATCGCGGTCGCCGAGCAGGATGAGCTGGTCCTGCGAACGCTAACCGGTCGCCTGCTGATCTACCCGGCCGGCGAGATCCGCAGCATGGCCCGTGGCCGCGGGGTGCAACTGATGGCGCTGGCCGCTGGCGACCAGCTCGCGGAGATCCAGATCCTCGGCGAGGGACTCACCGTGCCCGGCAAGCGCAAGCCGCAACAGCTCGGCAAAGCGCAACTCGCTGCATTCCGGGGTAAACGTGGCGGGCGCGGCAAGCTGCCCGGCGAGGGCCGCTAAGGCACCTTGCCCAGGGTATCGGCCACATAGGCATCCCGCTCGCCCATGGGCTGGGGCTTGCCGGTGGTGGTGTCCTTGGCCGTCTGGTGCTCCATCTCGGCATTGAGCTCGGCGCCAAGCAGGATGATGAAGGCCGAGTAGTAGAACCACATCAGCAGGATGACCACCGCGCCCAGCGATCCGTAGGTCTTGTTGTAGTTGGCGAAGTTCTCGACGTAAAACGAAAAGCCCAGCGAACCGGCGACCCACATCAGGGTTGCCACCACAGCACCGGTACTGACCCAGCTCCAGCGCGGCTCGCCGCGGCTCGGCGCATAGCGGTAGAGCACCGCCAGCAATACCATGACGATGCCCGCCAGCAAGGGCCAGCGCAGCAGTCTGAGCGCAATCTCGACCACCCAGCCCAGGCCGATGAAGTTGAAGATGATCGGCATCACGACCACCAGCATCAATGCAAACACGAAAAAGAGCAGCACGCTGATGGTCAAGCCGATTGCCGTGAGATTGAGCCGGATGAATCCCCGTTTTTCATGCTCATGATAGGCGATGTTGAGCGCCGTGATCAGGGCCTTGACCCCACCCGTAGCCGACCAGAGCGTCAGCAACAAGGCGCTGACGAAGCCAAGGCTCAGGGCAGAGCCAGAATGCGAGGTGATGCTCGTAAGCTGCTGATTGAGGGTCGCCAGTGCATCGCGCGGCAGAATCCCGACCAGCGAGTTGATCTGATTCTGCACATCCACCGGGTCTGCGAGCAGGCCATACAGGGAGACCAATGCGGCCAGCCCCGGGAAGACCGCCAGAAAGAGGTAAAAAGCGGTACCGGCGGCAGTGATCGAAAGATTGTCGTCACTGATGCTTGCCTTGACACGCAGCAGGACGTCCCGCCAGCCAGGTTTGGGAATCTCCTGCGGCACTTGCGCGCTGCGGCCGCGATCACGTTCAGCCGGCTCGTCGTGCATGATCAAGCTCGCCTCCAGACTTTGATTTCCGGGAATCAGCGGCTATTATCCTAGACATTTCGGGTGGTTCCCGTATCTAGACAAAGGCGGAACCCCTGCCCTGTTTCATCCATGCGCGGCCTTCCCGGGCAAAGTGAATCTAGTCCATGAATAATCGCACCATCAAGCGCCTGATCCTGCTGGCAGGACTTCTCGTGTCCACTGGCATGCTCCCCGCAGAAGCGGGCGACCTGATCAGCAGCGTTCGCCAGGGCGACACTGCCAGCGTCCGCCAGCTCATCGAGTCCGGTGCCGATTTCAATCAGGCAGGCCCCTACGGCACGACCCCGCTGATGTTCGCCGCCATGTATGGCTGGCAGGACATCGCGCAGATGCTGATCAGCGCCGGGGCGGACATCAATGCCCGCAACCAGGACAATGGCACCGCCCTGATGATTGCCGCGCACAAGGGCAATGCCGCTCTGGTACGGCAGTTGCTCAGCCTTGGCGCGACGCCAGACATCAAGAACCGCAGCGGCGCGACCGCGCTGATGCTGGCGGCGCATCGGGGCCATGTGGCCACAGTGCAGACCCTGCTCGCCGGCGGGGCCGACATCAATGCCCAGGACCTCGGCGGCTGGACGCCGCTGTTTTTTGCGGTCAACGAAGATCACCGCCAGGTTGCGAAGCTGCTATTGGAGGCTGGCGCCAATCCACGATTGCTTGCAAAGGACGGCAGCTCCGCGCTGGAGCTGGCCAAGCGCCAGAATGATCCGGTCCTGATCCAGTTGCTGCAGCGTTGGGGAGTGCCAGAGGAAGCGCGGGAGAACTAAAAAACCCGGCTTGGCGGCCGGGGGGAATTTATTGTTATCAAGCCTGAAGTCAGGCAGGTAATGTTTTTTTTGTGCTACCCACCCATTACCTGAATGGAGAGATAGGCGACTTCCCCCAACTCACAAGGTTTGCTGCTCAGTCTTTTGTCGTATGCGCTTTCATGGCAGCCGACATGCGAGTCAGCGCCTCGTCGAGCGTGGCGCGCGGGCAGCCGAAATTCAGGCGCACAAAGCCAGGCGCCCCGAAATCCGTCCCCTCCGACAGCCCCACCCCGGCCTGCTCGAAAAAGCGCCCCGCCTGCATGGGATCAATCGCGCGGGCATCAATCCAGGCCAGATAGGTCGCCTCGACCGGGCTCATCGACAGGCCCGGCATGGCGGCCACCGCCTCCGCCACCCGCGCCAGGTTGCCACGTAGATAATCCAGCAGGGCGGCATGCCAGGCCTGCGCCTGCGTATAGGCGGCCAGGGCCGCGCTGAAGCCCAGCACGTTCACCTCCGGCACGGCGCCGGCCTTGGCATCGCGAAAGCGCCGGCGCAGATCGGCATCGGGAATGATGGCAAAGGAAAAGCCCAGGCCTGGAATGTTGTAAGTCTTGCTCGGTGCCATCAGGGTGATGCTGCGCCGGGCAATCTCCGCATCCAGACTGGCCAGCGGAATGTGTCGGCGGGACGGATCGAGCACCAGCCCATCGTGGATTTCGTCGCTGCAGATCGTCAGGTCATGACGTTCGCAGAAAGCCGCCAGGTCGCGCAGCTCCGTTTCGGTATAGACCCGGCCCACCGGATTGTGTGGATTGCACAGCAGCAGCAATCGGGTATCGGGCGTGATGGCCGCCTCCAGCCGTTCGAAATCGATGCTGTAATAGCCCTGGTCATCACGCGCCAGCGGCACATCGATCAGACGCCGATCCGAAGCAGCCGGCGCTTTCAGGAAGGGCGGATAGACCGGCGAGAGGGTCAGGACGGCCTCCCCTGGCTCACCCACGGCCCGGCAAGCCAGATGCAGGCCCGGCACCAGGCCCGGCAACCAGACGATCCAGTCCGGCCACACCTGCCAGCCATAAACCCGCAAGAGGTGCGCCTGAATCGCATCCAGCAGATCATCCGGCGCATTGCCATAGCCAAACACGCCATGCGCGACCCGCGCCTGCAGGGCCTCGATCACTGCCGGCGGGGCGGCGAAATCCATGTCCGCCACCCAGAGCGGCAGAATGTCCCGACCCTTGTAGCGGTCCCACTTGACGCTGCCCGTCCCGCGCCGCTCGATGGGGATGTCGAAATCAAACCGGCCGTGCTCTACTGCCATGCTGCCCCCCTTTCCTGACAAGTTCTAGTGGACATACTATCCCGCCCGGCGGGCAGAAAATGCAAATTCGACAGCCCGCGTCCTCATCAAAGCGAGCCTGGTCTTCTTGGAGCGAAAGCCCGATGGTATTCACCCGGCGCGCGGTTTAAGAAATGGATCACAGGCCGCGCGTCTGCAAGGCGGCAAATTGCCCGGAGATAGTTCCGCATGCAAAAGGACATCCGTGAGCTTGAGAAGGAACTGAGCTTTCAAAAACGGCTCTGGAAGACGCAGCGCATTGGCTGGATTACGACGGGCCTGCTCCTCCTGGCGGCCGTGCTTGGCCTGCTCGGCTCCGGCGGTCCACTCAATGAGACTGAACTGCACAGTGCGGACGGCCGTGTACTGGTGAGTTATGACCGCTTCATCCGTTTCGATGCGCCTGGCACGCTGCGAATTAAACTGCCTGCACAAGGCAGCATTGCCAGACTTTGGCTGGACAAGGATTACCTGAACGCGCTCGACATTCAGTGGATCACCCCAGGTCCGCTGCGCGTCAGCGCTGACTCTTCAGGGCTCACCTACGAATTCGCCCCCACAGCCCCAGGCACCAGCCTCCCGGTCGAAATAAAGTTCCAGACCCAGACGGTCGGATCCTTGCAAGGCAGACTGAGGCTTGAAGACGGAACCATTCTGGGTTTCACTCAGTTCAGCTATCCCTAGGAGGCTGCATGGAATCCGTGCTCCGCGCCCTGGCGGTCTACATCTTCATCTGGCTGATCTTCCGTGTCTCCGGCAAACGCTCTCTCGCTCAGATCACGACCTTCGACTTTGTACTACTGCTCATCATCAGCGAGGCCACTCAACAGGCCCTGCTCGGCCAGGATTTTTCGGTCACCAACGCCGTGATCGTCATCAGCACCATGGTGGGTCTGGATATTGCCCTGTCCCTGGTCAAGCGCCGCTCGCCGCTGATGGGACGGCTGATCGACGGCGTACCCATGATCATCGTCGAGGATGGCCAGCCCTTGCTGGATCGCATGTACCGGGAACGGGTGGAACTCGAAGACGTACTCGCCGCCGCGCGCGAATCCCAGGGCCTCGAACGGCTCGATCAGATCAAGTATGCCGTGCTCGAACGCAGTGGTGGCATCAGCATCATTCCCAAATGAAGCGCTGCTGGTCTCACCGAAAAACGCAAGGTATCATCGGCGCGAAACGTTTGAGGACTCGCCATGTCGCAATACATCCTTCCCCCGGAATGGGCGCCGCAGAGCGCCGTGCAACTCACCTGGTCCCATGGCGACAGCGACTGGGCGCCATATCTGATTGAAGTGGAGCCCGTGTTCGTCGAGCTGGCGCGCCAGATCAGCCTGCGTGAAAAAGTACTCATCGCCTGCCATGACGAAGACCTGCGCGAACACGTCCGCACCCTGCTGCACAGGGCAGGCGTGAACGAGCAAAACCTGCGCCTCCTGGTCGCGCCCAGCAACGACACCTGGGCCCGGGACCACGGCCCGATCACCGTGTTCGATGGCGGCAAGCCCTGCCTGCTCGACTTCGGCTTCAATGGCTGGGGCCTCAAGTACCGCGCCAACTTCGACAACCAGATCACCCGTCGCCTGCATGCCCAGGGCGCCTTTGGCGACGCCCCGCTCCGGACCATCGGCATGATTCTCGAAGGTGGCGGCATCGAAAGCGACGGCCAGGGCACCCTGCTGACCACGGCCGAATGCCTGCTCTCGCCCAACCGCAATCCACACCTGAGTCCTGAGGAGTTGGAAGCGGAACTCCGCCGCCTCTTTGGGGTCCAACGCGTGCTCTGGCTGCATCACGGCTATCTGGCGGGCGACGATACCGACAGCCATGTCGACACCCTGGCGCGGCTTTGTAGCGCGGACACCATCGCCTACGTGCGCTGCGATGACCCCGCCGACGAGCATTTTGAGGCCCTGATGGCCATGGAGACAGAGCTGCAGGGTTTTCGCACCCTGGATGGCAAGCCCTACCATCTGGTGCCCCTGCCCTGGCCCGCGCCCAGGCGCAATGCCGAAGGTGATCGCTTGCCCGCCACCTACGCCAATTTCCTGATCATCAATGGCGCGGTGCTGGTGCCGACCTATCGTGACACGCAAGACGCCGCGGCCCTGAGCGCGCTCGCCGCCTGCTTCCCGGATCGCGAGATCATCGGCATCGACTGCAGTCCGCTCATCCAGCAGTTCGGCAGCCTGCATTGCGTCACCATGCAAATTCCCGAAGGAGTGGTCCCTTGAACAAACGCATCCTGCCGGTCGGCCTCGTACAGCAAGGCTGCAGCGAACACCGCGAGAGCAACCTGGAAACCAGTTTCGCCGGGGTGCGCGAGGCCGCGCGCCGGGGCGCGAAGCTCGTGCTGCTGCAGGAGCTGCATACCGGTGTCTACTTCTGCCAGACCGAGGACACGGCGCGTTTCGACCAGGCCGAGACCATCCCCGGCCCCAGCTCCGAGGCCCTGGGTCAGCTGGCGCGGGAACTCGGCATCGTCATCGTCGGCTCGCTGTTCGAGCGCCGCGCGCCGGGCCTGTACCACAATACCGCTGTCGTGCTCGACAGCGACGGCCGCCTGGCGGGCAAGTACCGCAAGATGCACATCCCCGATGACCCGGGCTTCTACGAGAAATTCTATTTCACCCCCGGCGACCTCGGCTTCGAGCCGGTGGATACCAGTATCGGCCGCCTGGGCGTGCTGGTCTGCTGGGACCAGTGGTACCCCGAAGCCGCCCGTTTGATGGCCCTGGCCGGTGCCGAACTGCTGCTCTACCCCACCGCCATCGGCTGGGATCCGCGCGACGACGAGGCCGAGAAAACACGTCAGCGCGATGCCTGGATCATCAGCCAGCGCGCCCATGCCGTGGCCAATGGCCTGCCGGTGCTCGCCTGCAACCGCACCGGCTTCGAACCGGACCCCAGCGAGAAGGGCCCCGGCATCCAGTTCTGGGGATCGAGCTTCGTCGCCGGCCCGCAGGGGGAATTTCTCGCCCAGGCACCCATGGATCAGGAAACGGTGCTCGTGACCGAGGTCGATCTCGACCGCTCGGAAGACGTGCGCCGCATCTGGCCCTTCCTGCGCGACCGGCGCATCGAGTCCTATGGCGATTTGCTGAAGCGCTATCGGGATTGATGTCCAGTCAGGATCCTGCACTGGCTTGACCCGGCCGGGAACCGGCCGATATAATGGCCGCCAATTCGGGTGGTTAGCTCAGCGGGAGAGCATTGCCTTCACACGGCAAGGGTCACAGGTTCGATCCCTGTACCACCCACCAATTTTTGTCAGGGGAAACTCACATTTCTCCGCTGCTTGCAGGTTCGCCCACCCCGACTGGGCCGGCTGCATTCATTACAAAATCCTTTCTCAGTCCAGATGTCCAGCATGCCGGAGATGGCAGAGTGCCGATGTTGCCCCACGGATGTCCTCCAATAAACATCTGGAACATGGCCTATGGGCATAATCCCTGAAAAAGATCGTGTTTCCCCGCCTTCAGGGCTCATGCGGATGCCGTGGCCCTGGATCGTTCTGCTCATTGCCCTCCTGCTTACATTCATCGGCTGGCGCTGGAGTTCCGAGGTCGTGGTCGATAACGCCAGACTCCGTTTCAACAGCCAGGCGGAAGACGCCCGCCTGATCCTGCAATCCCGGCTCAACAACTATGCCCAGGTGCTGCGGGGCGCGGCCGCCCTTTTGGCTGCTTCCAAGGGCGTTACCCGACAGGAGTGGCGCGAGTATGTCACTTCATTGAGATTGGGCCATTTCCTGCCGGGAATCGCGGGCCTGGGCTACGCGCCCTATCTGCGCGCGGATGAAAAAACCCGATTCGAGCAAGGCGTCCGGGAGGAAGGTTTCCCGGATTTTGCAATCTGGCCCAAGGGTGATCGCAAGCATTACGTCCCGGTGAATTACATCGAGCCCTTTGCCGGCGCGAACCTGCGGGCCTTCGGTTATGACATGTATGATGACCCGGTACGCCGGGCAGCGATGGACAGGGCGCGCGACAGCAGCCAGATAGTGCTGAGCGGGAATGTAGGGCTCGTGCAGGACGGTGACCAGCAGCCAGTGTCTGGCTTTCTGCTGTATGCGCCCGTTTACGATTACCGGCTGCCACTCGCCACCCTGAGCGAACGACGCGCTGCCATTCGCGGCTTCGCCTATATCCCTTTCCGCCTGGAAGAACTGATCAGCGACACCCTGGGCAACAGACAACAGGGCATCATGCTGCGCATCTATGAGGGGTCCCGGCCGGATCCAGCCAGGCTGCTGTATGTGTCCCGTGAAGAACCGCGCGGCCACCGGCTTGTACATGTTCCACTCTTCACACGATCGTTGCCGCTGGAGTTCGGTGGTCAGACATGGACCCTGCTTTTCGAGAGCCAACCTGCCTTCTACCTGACCCTGGACCGGCTGACGCCCATGCTGGTGCTGGTTGGCGGACTGTTGCTGAGCGTCCTGCTCTTCGGCATTACCTGGTCACTCACCCGCACGCGGGAACGCGCCCAGGCCCTGGCCATGCAAATGACCGAGGAACTCAGGGAAGGCGAGGCACGCTTTCGCGCCACCTTCCATCAGGCAGCGGTCGGCATGACCCAGAGTTCTCCGGAAGGCCATCTGCTCCAGGTCAACCAGCGCTTCTGCAGTATGCTTGGCTATGACAGACCGGAAGAATTGCTCAACCGACACGTTCTGGACCTGTCCCCGCCAGACGACCGGGAAGCCCATCGGCGCTTGCGCGAGAGCGTGCTCAATGGTCAGGCATCGAGTTATGTTCTCGAGAAACGCTATCTCTGCCGCGATGGGCGAATGATCTGGGGACGCCTGACGGGTTCCCTGGTGCGTCATGCCAACGGCGAGCCACATTATCTCATCGGCATCGTGGAAGACATCACGCAAACGAAAGAGGCCACTCAGGCACTGCAGGAGAGCTATGAAAACCTCAAACAAATGCATCAGGAACTGGAATCCTTCAGCTATTCGGTGTCCCATGATCTGCGTACCCCCTTGCGCGCCATCGAAGGCTTTGCCCTGATCCTGCAGGAGGATTACCGGGACAGGCTCGACGAGGAAGGATTCTCGCATCTGCAGCGCATCAGGATGGCGAGTCAGCGGATGGCCGGCCTCATCGACGCACTTCTGAGCCTGGCACGCGTGAATCGCCAGCAACTTGCCCGCGAGGAGGTGAACCTCAGCGCGAAGGCGAGCGAGATTGCGCAGTCACTCAAATCTTCCCAGCCGGGGCGGCAGGTCGACTTCATCATAGCATCGGGAGTTCGGGCCATTGGCGACCCTTACATGCTGGAAGCCGTGCTTGAAAACCTGCTGGGAAATGCCTGGAAGTTTACCAGCCCCCGCCCCAGAACCGTGATCGAATTCGGTGCTTTCGAACTGAATGGCGAAAAGATTTTCTTTGTCAAAGACAATGGCGTGGGATTTGACATGGCCTACGTGGACAAGCTCTTCGGCGCATTCCAGCGCCTGCACAAAGCCGACGAATTCAAGGGCTATGGCATTGGGCTGGCGACCGCCCAGCGCATCATCCAGCGGCATGGTGGGCGAGTCTGGGCTGAAGGATCACCAGGACAGGGCGCCACCTTCTATTTCACCCTGAATCACGCAGCCGGCACTGCAATGCCGGAAAAGAAGACCGCCTCGATGTAGCAAACCGGCAGCAACAAAAATGCGGGCGGTTGGAGCACTGACATCTGCATGTCACTGCCCTGGCCGCGCCGCATGGATACCACTATCCACTGAAGATCGTGGATATTACAGCCTTACAGAACTTCAGCCTGCGGTCTGAACCTTTGGCTTTCTGCCACGACGACCGCGTCTTGGCTGAAGCTGCTGCTGATGCGCCTGGCCTTCCGCGCGGATCTCATCGGTCAGGGCAGGATTTTCGGCGAGTTCACGCTGGGTGCGAGCAACGGCGCCAAGCACGAGCGCCGAATCCCATTCAGGAACCAGTTGAAATATCTGAGCGACAAGCATACGGCGCTCCTGTTCCATGGCCTTGCGGGCCCTGCCACCTTCTTCCAGCCGCTTGATCTTGGCTTCAAGACTTTCCAGCTGCTGCTTGGCACGCGCCTCTATCTGACGGCGCTTTTCAGCCAACTCTGCAAGACGGTCCTCCCGGGTTTTCCGGCTTCTCTTACGCTGAACGTTTTCTGCTGTTTCCATTTCTTATCCTCAACTAAAAACGAAAGCCCCATGCTCTCAGCCACTGTTGTATTCTGGCAATTATATATAAAAAAGCAATGATGTCACCCCGCAATGGAGTTGCATTTTGCAACAGCACATTCATTATGCATTTTTTAATTAAATATCAAGGCACTTGGAATTTAAAGAAGGTCGAGGAATGACATTGCCGAGCTGAGCTGAAAGTTCAGGCGTCAGGAAGTGGTATGCATCCGGTCCGGAAAGGGGATCACACGCGCAAGCGGAGGCTGTGCTTCAGCAGTGAATTTGCGGGGGCTCTCTGAGCTGGCATTGATCAACTGATTCATGGATGCCTGCAAACCACCAGGTCCCAGCAGGGCCTGCCACATCATGTCGGATATGCGCAGGCAGGCGGCCAGAGGGGTACGCGCGCGCCGCCGCTCCAGGTCCAGCCGGAACTGCAATCCTTTCAGGCGTGCACGACGCGCGTCGGGGGCACTTTGTATGAGCTGTTCGATCAGCATGCGCCGTCGCATCTCGAAGACCTCCGGGTCCTGTGTCGCCAGCCGGGACCATGCGTCAAAATCGAAATCTTCCGCCCTGAAGCTTTCCACGCTGCAGCCCTCCCTCTCCGACAAGACTCGCGAATCATCATGCCGGGAGCGAACAAGGCAGACCATCGACCAAAGGGCCGGCCTTGCCACATTTCATCAGCGCTTACCAGGTTGCTTTAGGGGACTGCGTATTTCCAGTCCTGGCCTTGCCAATGCTCAATTCCGCAATACGAGCCTGGACTGGCAGCGCCGGCACTGGTAAGTGGCCTCGCCGCGCAGGACGCGATTGTGCCGTCTGGCGCCGAGCAAGTGGGTACTGCATTGGCACTGATACTGAAATTGGCGCTGCGGACGCCGGATTTCCTCGACCTTGAAGTCATGGCAGCGGCTTGGTTCGGCCCCCATGCGTCGCATCAGATCCTGCCAGAAACGACCATGGGGCCGATCCGCAATGCCCAATTGCCGGTGCCAGAGATGGCAGAGCTCATGGGGGATGACGTTTTCGAGAAAGGCTGACAGATTGCCTTCTAGAAGGGCCCGGTTCAAACGCATCCGGTTGGCCGGCCAGATCGCCTGGCCCGCGGCCCTGCCCCGCAGGTCGTAGCTGACCAAAGGCTTGCGAATCCCGTGCAGCTCGCAGAGCAGATTTACCCTGCCCTCAACCAGTGATTGAAGCTGTTCGATGGGCAAGGCCCGGAGGGTTTCGCTCAAATTCTTTTCCGCTCCTGACATTCTCAATTATCCCGTTCACACCAGCCACGCCAGATCCGGCCTGCCTGCGACCCGCTGCTGCCCGGCAATGCTCTCACCTTCGGCCCCGCAGGGCTGTCGTCGGATAGCGCCAGCGAACTTAAGCTGCTTTAAACAATCTTAAGTCTAGACGCTGATAAAGCAAGGGAGAGCCTATGCCAGCCGTCGACCAAGCGTCGCTGAAGGAACTGTACAACCGCCTGGACGAAAGCATTCAGCTCAGCAGCAAGGAAGACTTGGCGGTCTGCACCCGTATGCTGGTGCTCGAGCTGGCATATCTCAAGGTCCGGCACACGGTGCTGACCCAGCAGATTCCGGGCGACCTGCAGAACCTCAGCCCGGCACAGTTGCAGAAGGTGCTCAACGAGGCCTATCAGGAGTTTTCACTGATCCTGGCCCAGGCGCGGGAAAAGGACGAAAAGGTCATCCCCATGAAGAGCAAGTTACAATCCTGAACGGCTGATTTCAGGGCTGCTGCCCCTTGCTGGTGCCTTTTGCTGCCTTCACGATCTCGGCGTTGACCACGCCCCCGAGAATGATGACGTTGCCGGTGATCTGGAACCAGAGCATCAGCACGATGACCGCCCCCAGACTGCCGTAAATACTGCCGTAGTTCCCGAAATTCTGCACGTAAATGGTGAATCCGATGGAAGCCGCCAGCCAGATCACCAGGGCCAGCAGGGCACCGGGCGAAAACCAGTGCCATCCGGTATGGCAGGCGGGCGCAAAGTAATAAATCAGGGAGAGCATGAGCAGGGCCAGAGAAAGCTGCAGGGCCCAGCGCGTGATATCCCAGGCGAGCGCCCAGACATCCCCCCCAGGTACGTAGGTTTCAAGGAAAGCACTGACCACCGGGCCGAGCGCGACCAGGATCAGGTTGGAAAACAGCAGCCCGCCTGCCGTCAGCAACAGCCACAGGGCCGTCAGATGCAGGTGGAGATAATGCCGGTCCTCCTCGACGCCATAAGCGTGATTCAGGGCCCTGATGATGGCCAGAAAGCCGCGACTGGCACTCCAAATGGCAAACAGCGCGCCAAATGAAATCAATCCCGGATTCGGCTTGCCGAAGATCTCTTCCACGGTGTTTCGCAGGAGAGAGGCCGCTTCCGGGGGGGCGTATCGTACCAGTAGATTCATGATCTGGTCCGGCGCAATTTCCAGATAGGGAGCAACACCCGTCAACAGAATGAGCAGCGGAAACAGGGATAGCAGAAAGGAAAATGCCAGATAGCCCGACCAGGCCAGGAGACTTGCCTCCTCGAACTGAAACCACACGCGTTTTGCCAGGGTCCAGATGGAGAGTCCCCCGAGGGCCCAGAGATTGATACCGCTACGGCGCATGGCGGGCCAGTGCAAGGGAAACGCATTATGAGATAAACGCAGGGGCCTCATGATGTCGGATTCCCTGAAAGGAACATGCTTGCCTGGAAGATAAAATTCAGGCCCCGATGGGGCCTGACGGAATCGAGCAATATCTGTTCTAAACCAGGCCAAGCACCCGCAGAACCACGAATATGACGACAATGGCGCCAATTATGTAAAGCACATTATACATAAATGCTCCTTTTGCTATGTGGGCCGGAAGGCTAAGGCAGCCTGCAGTGATTCTCGCCATTTGGTCCGTACGGCAACAGATCCTTTAGACCTAGCACCATCGGATCGGCATCAGGCATTTATCCCACCCAATGCCGGGCATTGCGGAACATGCGCAACCAGGGGCCATCCTCGCCCCAGTCGGCCGGATGCCAGGGGAATTGCACGGTGCGGAAGGAGCGCTCCGGGTGCGGCATGGCAATGGTCACGCGCCCGTCGGGCGTGCTCAACCCGGCGATGGCGTCCTGCGAGCCGCTGGGGTTGAAGGGATAGCGCTGGGTCGGCTGGCCGTGGTGATCCACCCAGCGCATCGTCACCAGCGCTTGCGCCTGGGCCGCATCCTGCGCGCTGCGGAATTCGGCGCGGCCCTCCCCGTGTGCGAGTGCGATCGGCAGACGCGAACCTGCCATGCCCTGAAAGAAGATCGAGGGGCTCGGCGCCAACTCCACCATGGCATAGCGCGCCTCGAACTGCTCGGAGCGATTGCGCATGAAACGCGGCCAGTGATTGGCGCCCGGAATCAGCTCGTGCAGGGCGGACAGCATCTGACAACCGTTGCAGATACCCAGCGCGAAGCTGTCGGCCCGCTCGAAAAAGGCACTGAATTCGTCCCGCGCGCGGGCATTGAAGAGGATGGACTTGGCCCAGCCATCGCCGGCGCCGAGCACATCCCCATAGGAAAAACCGCCGCAGGCCACCGCACCCTGGAAGTCCGCCAGGCTCACCCGGCCGCCGATGATCTCGCTCATGTGCACGTCGATTGCGGCGAAGCCGGCGCGATCGAAGGCCGCGGCCATCTCGGTATGGCCGTTGACGCCCTGCTCGCGCAGGATGGCCACGCGCGGGCGCACGCCAGTGTTGATGAAGGGCGCGGCAACATCCTCTGAAGGATCGAAGCCGAGCTGCGCGTGCAGGCCGGGGTCATTGGCGTCCAGCAGGGTATCAAATTCCTCCACGGCGCAGTCAGGGTTGTCGCGCAGGGCCTGAATGCGATGACTGGTCTCGGTCCAGGCACGCTGCAGCTCGATGCGCGATGCTTCAAGGAGCACCTTCTCGCCCAGACGGATGCTGATGTGATCATCGGCTGCAGGCACGCCCAGGACATGGCAGCAGTCAGCCAGACCCTGGCTGGCCAGGATCTCCTGCACCCGCGCCCGGTCCGCCGAGCGGAACTGCACCACCGCCCCCAGTTCCTCATTGAAGAGACTGGCCAGCGGGTCCGCACCCAGGGCGGCGACATCCACGCGCAGACCGCAATGCCCGGCAAAGCCCATCTCGCAGAGCGTGGCCAGCAAACCGCCGTCGGAGCGGTCATGATAGGCCAGCAGCAGCCCGTTGCTGTTGAGTTGCTGGATCGCCGCAAAAAAGCCCTTCAGAAGCCTTGGATCATCCAGATCGGGCGGCGTATCGCCCATCTGTCCATGCACTTGCGCCAGGGCCGATCCTCCCAAGCGGTTGCGGCCCCGACCAAGATCGATCAGCAGCAGCTCGGTGTCCCCATTCGGCAGCAGTTGCGGGGTGAGCGTGCGGCGCACGTCCATCACCCGCGCGAAGGCCGAGACGATCAGCGAGATCGGGGCGGTCACGGCCTTATGTTCGCCATCATCCCCCTGCCAGACCGTGCGCATGGACATGGAATCCTTGCCCACCGGGATCGAAATGCCCAGCGCCGGACAGAGTTCCATGCCCACCGCGCGCACCGTGTCATAGAGCCCGGCGTCCTCGCCGGGATGCCCGGCCGGCGCCATCCAGTTGGCCGAGAGCTTGATGTCCTCGATGCGCTCGATGCGCGCGGCGGCGATGTTGGTGATCGCCTCGGCCACCGCCATGCGGCCGCTGGCGGCGGGATCGAGCAAGGCGAGCGGCGTGCGCTCACCAATGGCCATGGCCTCGCCGAGATAACCCTCGAAGCTCATGGCCGTAACGCCGACATCCGCCACCGGGACCTGCCAGGGCCCGACCATCTGCTCGCGGCAGACCAGGCCACCGACACTGCGGTCGCCAATGGTGATCAGGAAGGCCTTGGACGCCACGGTAGGCAGGCGCAGAACGCGGTAGACAGCATCCTGCAGATCGATTTTTGAGGTCTCCAGCGGCTGGCGCGGGCGTTCGAGGTGATGCGCCTCACGCGTCATGCGCGGCGGCTTGCCGAGCAGCACTTCCATCGGCATGTCCACCGGCTTGTTGTTGAAATAACTGTCTTCCAGCACCAGGCGCTGCTCGGCCGTGGCCTCCCCCACCACCGCATAGGGGCAGCGTTCGCGCTCGCAGAAGGCCCTGAAGGTTTCGAACTGCTCGCGCCCGACGGCCAGCACGTAACGCTCCTGGGCCTCATTGGACCAGATCTCCATGGGCGACATGCCCGGTTCCTCGTTGGGCACGGCGCGCAACTGAAAATGCCCACCCCGGCCGGCATCATTGACGAGCTCGGGGAAGGCGTTGGAAATCCCGCCGGCGCCGACGTCGTGAATGGAGACCACGGGGTTGGCGTCGCCCAGGGCCCAGCACTGGTTGATGACCTCCTGGGCACGGCGCTGCATCTCGGGGTTGCCGCGCTGCACCGAGGCAAAATCCAGATCCTCATGGCTCGATCCGGTCGCGACGCTGGAGGCCGCCCCGCCGCCAAGACCGATCAGCATGGCCGGCCCGCCGAGCACGATCAAGAGCGCCCCGGCGGGGATCTCGTCCTTTTGCACGTGCGACTCGCGGATGTTGCCGATGCCACCGGCGAGCATGATGGGCTTGTGATAGCCGCGCCGCTCACCCTTGTAATCCAGCTCGAAACTGCGGAAGTAACCCGCGATGTTGGGCCGGCCGAATTCGTTGTTGAAGGCCGCCGCCCCGAGCGGCCCCTCGATCATGATATCCAGCGCCGAGGCGATGCGCCCGGGCTTGCCGTAAGCGGGCTGCTCCCAGGGCTGCTCGAAGCCCGGGATCAAGAGGTTGGAGACGGTGAAGCCCGCCAGTCCGGCCTTGGGTTTGGCGCCCCGCCCGGTCGCGCCCTCGTCGCGGATCTCGCCGCCCGACCCGGTCGCCGCGCCCGGAAAGGGCGAGATGGCGGTCGGGTGATTGTGCGTCTCCACCTTCATCAAAATATGCACCGGCTCCGCATGATGCCGGTACTCCTGATCTTTGGGGTCGGCAAAGAAGCGGCTGCTGGCAAAGCCCGCCATCACCGCCGCGTTGTCCTTGTAGGCCGACAGCGTGCCTTCGGGATGCAACTGATGGGTGTTGCGGATCATCTGAAACAGCGACCTATCCTGCTTTTCGCCATCGATGACCCAGTCGGCGTTGAAGATCTTGTGCCGGCAGTGCTCGGAATTGGCCTGGGCGAACATCATCAGCTCGACATCGCTGGGATTGCGCCCGAGTGCCTGGAAGTTCTCGACCAGATACTCGATCTCGTCCGGGCTCAGGGCCAGCCCCAGTTCCAGATTGGCCGCCGCCAGTGCCGCCGTGCCACCCGTCAGGATGTCCACGCTGCGCAGGGGCGCGGGCGCGGTGTGCTCGAAGAGCCGCGCCGCCTCACCGACATCCCGCACCACAGTCTCGGTCATGCGGTCATGGATCAGGGGCAGCACGAGCTGGATTTCCGAGGCATTCAGGGGCTTGCCATCGACCGTGTCCAGATGGTAGGCAATGCCGCGCTCCAGGCGGCGGATGTTTTCCAGACCGCAATGCTGGGCGATGTCGGTGGCCTTGCTCGACCAGGGCGAGATCGTGCCGAAGCGCGGGATCACCAACAGCATCTCGCCGGCGGGTGTGCCAGCGGGCAGACTCGGGCCATAGCTCAGCAGGCGTTCGAGTATCGCCTGCCGGCCTGCATCCAGCTCGCCATCGAGATCGATGAAATGCATGAACCCGGCCTGGACACGCTGGATGCGCGGGAGTTTTTGCTGGAGCGCGCTGAGGAGCTTTTCGAGACGGAAGGCGGACAGGGCGGCGGAGCCACGGTGCTGGAGCATGGAGCGGACCTTGTATTGGGGTTCGGACACCTGCGAAAGACAGGCGCCAGTCGAGCGCGGATTATCCCATGAGGCGGGGACCCGCGCCAAGGTCGTTCAATGCCTTCATCGGGCGGCAAGTGCGCCCCTGCCCATGACCACGCCTCGCATTTGCGCTATACTTCGCGGCCAAACCTGCTGATCCACTCGCCTGCAGAGGTCCGATCCATGCACCCGATGCTGAACACCGCCGTACGCGCCGCCCGCAAAGCCGGAGATGTCATCAACCGCGCCCTCAACCGGATCGGCGACCTGAACGTGACCGCCAAGACCCGCAACGACTACGTGACGGAGGTCGATCACGCGGCGGAGGCGGCCATCGTCGACATCATCCGCAAGGCCTATCCCAGTCACGGAATCCTGGCCGAGGAAAGCGGGCGGCAGGAGGGCGACGATTATCAGTGGATCATCGACCCCCTGGATGGCACCACCAATTTCATTCATGGATTGCCGCAGTTCGCGGTGTCGATAGCATTGCTGCATCGCGGGCGGATCGAGCAAGGCGTGATCTTCGATCCGGGGCGCAACGAGCTCTTCACCGCCTCGCGCGGTGGCGGGGCGCAGGTGAACGATCGGCGCATGCGGGTGAGTCCGGCGCGCAGCCTGGAAGGCACCCTGCTTGGTACCGGCTTTCCCTACAAGGACCAGTCCTACATGGACGAGTACCTGGCCACCTTCAAGGCGCTTGCTGCCCAGACTGCGGGCATTCGCCGGCCGGGGTCGGCGGCGCTCGATCTCGCCTATGTCGCGGCCGGCCGTTATGACGGCTTCTGGGAATTCAATCTGAGCCCCTGGGATATCGCGGCTGGTGTGTTGATGGTGCAGGAGGCCGGTGGCATGGTGACGGACTTCGGCGGCGGCGACAACTATCTGGAAAGCGGCAACGTGCTCGCCAGCAACGGGCGGCTGCACACGCCGATGCTGAAGATCCTGCGCGACAACCTGCCCCAAGAGCATCGCAAGTAAATCTCAAGGCGTGGTGGACAGCCCCAAGCATACCCCGATTATGTCGGGACACTGACTCGGCGCGCCGCCAGATATCGATTTTTTCTTTTTCAGCAAGAGATTAGGCTGGTGGCGGCCATCGCCGCGCTGAGGTCGAATTGGCATAGATGGGCATGGTTTGGCGCTCAAATTGCCCCAAATTTGTCCCAAGAAATCGGATCGCATACTGGGGCACAGCCAGTCGTGTGCGAACGTAGTTTTCAAGAGGCTACGCAGCACCGCGCTGGACTGTGACGATGCGTGATGGATTTCGAAGCAATGAAGGTCAGCAATCTGGGGTGGTGCCGCCGCTGAGCTTTCGAAATCGGCGGAGTGCTTTTCGGCCAATGCGGACAAACGTTTAGCTGCCGCTGGGCTTAGCATGCCACTGAATTTCAGCTTCTTGACTTGTGAAGGCAGATTGGGCAGCTGTCTAAAAGTGTTGGGTGCGCAGCGCGAGGTACGGACATGCGAAATCACCTTTGCTAGGAAAGTACTTCGTGGGAAAGAAATCTAGAGAAAAGAGGGGGCGCCGGGAAACTCGGACAGCGGGCTCGCCCGACATACTTAGGAACTTTCTGCAGGGGCGGGAAGAAGATCTTCATAGGAAAGCAATCGAGAAAGAATTCGCGCAGCACGTCTCCGCCGTACGGACGGTCTTGGATCGCTATGATCCGTTTGACGCCGCACTGGCCATTGCTGTCTCGGATCTATGGCCAGCCAATGCGGCGAGCCCAATCAAGCATATCCTTGCTTGGGCCATCCTGGCCGGGGTGGAACGCGTGACTGAGGGCGCGCTACGCATCACCACGTATGAAGAGTTCAGGACATTCGCCGATGCACTGATTTCGGCGTATCCCGACTTTCCGATGCTGGAGGACTTCGTTCCCGAGATCGACTGGGGCGAAGTCCGGGTGCCGCTAAATAACGATCTCGTACCTATGTTTTACGGCAGTTGCATAGAACGTACCCCCGACTTCGTGGATGCCTTCAGAATCACCCAGGCAAGTAATGAGCAGGCACTAGCCGACATGGATTTGGCCATCGCGATTCAAAGCCATATCCTGCGCAGCATGCCTGAGCTCGCGAATCGCCCTGCACTAGATGTGACGACCGGACACATCGAGGTGCCACCCCCGAGGTTCTGGGTGTCTTGCCGTGCGACGATCCTCAGTGCCCAGAACGAACTCAATGCCTGGCGTGCAAGATCAAGTGGTCGCCTCGATACTCGGATTGGCGCCTATCAGGCGCCACTAGGCCGTGACGCGTTTGGCAATGCCTGCATGCAAGGTCTCGCGCTGCCTTTCGTTGGTATGGTATTCAAAGAACAGTGGATTCCCATTGGCGTCCGAAGCGCACCGGGAAATACGATTGATGTTTGGGCTGATGAATCCAGTAACAGGCCCATAGACCACGCGACTCACTTGTCGCTGGCGAAGTTTGTGCAAGAGCGGTTCCGGCACGTCGTTCCCGGTCCTATGCAAATCTGGGTTGACAATCGGGAGTTTAACCTCCCAATCAGCTGCCTCATCTCAGATACCCGCCTCTGGCTGTTCGTCTGCTGCTCTCATGCCACAGCCGCCGTGGCTGAGCGACAGGCTCAAGAGGCCATGTCGGCAATTCGGCCAGGCAAGAAATGGGGGTTCAAACATGCCCACGGTCCACGCGTGTTTATTACCAACGGTGACGGGCATAGCCCATCCGCAAAGGACGTCAACGTACTGCTAGTAGTCACAATGGCGAGCACGGCATTTGGAGCAATAGACGCGCCGAAAAAGCCTATCCGGTTACTGCCGATGGCAGACCTGATCACCATCTTTGACTCCATTGAAGACTTCGACGAACTCGAGAGATTCTGGAAGTACGTCGACTCACAAAAACTCTCGTTGAGTCCTTTTTCAATGGGGGCGGTTGACCTCTTTGCGTCTTTTCGGGATACACACGAGGTACTGGTCGAAGGCGCAATAACGCCTACGCTCGTTGCGCTGGATCCGAGCTGGGGCAGCAACTGGCGGTACAAGTGCCTCGCTAAATTCTGGGCTGATGCCCCACGTCATTTTCCAGATGGATCAATCGGGTGGCTCGTCGCAAGGAACGCGAATGGCGTAATCGAAATGCGCTCGCGTCATGACATTGCCCTCGCTTACTCACTGGAGGTGGCCAGTTGCACCTTCCAAGCCATCACGCGTATTGATCGATCTTTCACCGTGACTGAGAACCGGATGCTCGACCTGTTCTCTCAAGCACTCTTGGACTGTCTGCAGCACTGTCGAAACCTGGTGTCCGGGCTTACAGTATTTGAGTGCAGGCATGTCGTCGTTCTGTGTGTGGTTGATCCTACGCACAGACTCGATGAATCCAAAATGCCCGACGCCGCCGATTCGACAGACCCAATCGTCACGTCATCCAACAAAATTTCGGATAACCCTATGACGTTGCGGCTTCTGGTGAATTCTGCGGCAGTTCAGGCTGGGCTCAATGAAGCGATGACGGCCACATTCGAAATTGAAAGCCTTGTTGAGACTCTCGTGGCCGTTCACCGGACCTGCGGATGGGCATTGTCAGAGGATGTTCTCGCCCAAGTTCGTGCGACTGCCAATCGGCCGGCACGCTATCAATTAACTGTGGTAGAGCAGACGGTTGATGCTCTGGAGTATGTCGAACCGATCATCCCAGCGCCAAGGGACTACAAGCTGGCCCGCCGGCATTTGGCCATCGGCATGCAGAAACTCGGTTTCGCCCCTGGCCGCTACGAATTGAACGAAGCAAAGGTGCGGATCGATGCCGGGCGTGAGCACCTCCGCCAGCACATCGACGACCTGATTGCCAAGTACGACTTCAATGAACTGGCCCGCCACTGCATCGAGCAACACGAGGCACTGCTGATCAGCGAGCGCCACCGGGTAATGCGCGTGCGCCAAAGCCTGTCGCATGAGGTCGACTATGACCGGCACGAGGCCGTTGCCGAAGCGCGCAAAGAGTTTGGCACAGCCGCTCGCCACTATCGCTTGCTGCTTGAGAAGGTTCTGAGTGCTTCGCTGCGCACTGGCTTGCAGCCCGTCAATGCGAGCCTTCTGCGCGAACTCATCGGACTCATCGACTGGTATATGGTCTTGGCAGGGGCAAGCGACATCCTATACAACGGGGTGGATGTTGGTGGCATCGAGATTGATGATTCCTACATTCCTGAGGTGTTCTACTCGGCTGATTGGAACGTCCGCGAAGCTGCCTTCGAACACCAGTACGCGAGGTCTCGGCTAGGAACCTGTGTAACCGCCACAGATGCGGTGAAGGGCGATCTTACTGATGCCCTGGGGAGTCCCGAGCTATGTCGGGCGTTCCGGAAGGATGCCGGATTCGAGCTCAAGCAACTTCTCCAGACCTTGACCGTGTTGTCGCAGCCAGTCCGATGTGGGCTGGTGTCGGAGCCAGCGTTATCGCATGCCGCCCCTGCCCAGACCATCCGGAAGTTGATTTTTCGCAACATCGATGGAGCGTCTCCGGAGGATTGCGAGGCAATCGTTCAGTTCCTCACATTGTCCGCATCTGACATTCGACGTCTGCCTGGACGCGACATTGACGAAAGAGATGTGCCTTACTGGGAGCACTTCAAACGTTTGCATCGGTACGCGATTCGGCCTCTGGTGCCAGATGGTGAGTTGCTTCGCTGGGGCGCAGAGCAGGCAAGTCGTGCTCTGCATATCTGGACAGGATCGGTGGTCGATGGCTACCTGCCAGCTGAGCTTCCCTGGCCGCATGTCGGGAGCGTGGTTGGACAGATAAAGGAATATATCGAGGAGCAACTTGAGGTCCGAACCGAGGAGATATTTCGAAGGTTCACTCCCTACGTGATGCGCGGAGTTAACTTCTTCCGCCGGTTCCCAAGGGAAGGTTTTGCGGATGTTGGCGATTTTGACGTTTTGGCGTATTGGCCTGCCACGAATACGCTGGTGGCTGTGGAGTGCAAGTACAACAAGCCGCCGTTTAGCGTCAAAGACTCCAGACGGCTCCGGGATGAAGTCTTTGGTAGAGACGGCAAGGGCAGGAAATACCAATTTCTTCAAATCGCACTTCGTCGCAATTTCGTACAAGAGAACCGAGCACGCATGCTTGAGTTGCTGAACTGGCCGCGAGCTACGGTTGCCGAGAAACGCGATGTGGAGATGTATGTGAGCCGAGACGTACATTGGTGGATGGTCCATCCTCCCTACACGGTTCCGACGGTCTTTGTTACAGTCGGCTCCCTAGATGACTGGCTCAGGAGCCAGTCTTGGTTGTTGTGATGCCAACGCTTGACGTTACTTATCTCGGCCTAGAGCAATAATGTGGGGATCTCCGAAGGGGTTTTACCCTGATTTCACGGACACATCCATTAAGGCTTATGATGAGCCAGGAGGTGTGTCATGGCAAAGCGCAGGAAATATTCGGCGGAGTTCAAGCATGAAGCAGTCGGGCTGGCGCGTTCGAGCAGTCTGCCGGTCAGCCAGGTAGCCCGAGATCTGGGCCTCAATCCCAACATGCTCACCCGCTGGTGTCGGGAACTGAGCACGGTCGGCAGCAAGGCCTTTGTTGGCCAGGGCAAGCCGCGTGACGAGGCACTGGCGGCGCTGCGGCGTGAACTAGCGCAGGTGAAGCGGGAACGGGATTTTTTACAAGAAGCGGCGGCGTTCTTCGCGAAAGCGTCGAAATGAAGTACCGCATGATCGAGCGTTGCCGCGACGCCTTCCCGATACGGCTGATGTGCCGCTGCCTGGCGGTTTCGCCCAGTGGTTACTATGGCTGGCGCACGCGCATGCCCAGTGCTCGCGAGCAGGCCAACACGCGTTTGCTGGCGAACATTCGCCAGATCCACACCGCCAGTGATGGTGTTTTGGGTGCCCCGCGCATCTGGGAAGATCTCCAGTACGCGGGTATCTCGTGTGGTCTCAACCGCGTGGCTCGCTTGATGCGACGCGATGCCCTGCAGGGTATCCCGCAGAAAACGAATTGGTCAAGGGATACCATTCCCGAACCATATGCAAAAATTGACAAAATTACAAGGTTTTTGCGTATGGATTGGGTGCTTGATGTTGCCCCTAGCGTTCTTCTCTACTTGGAGCAATCCTGCGGCAGCACCGTTGCTCCATACGCTCAATGAGCGCATAATCGCGCTAATTGCCAACAGTCGGCGCAGGCGTCTTGTCCTGCGAGGCGTGATGGCACACATGGAATCACGCGATGCCACGCTCGCTCAACCGCCGCAACCACATTTCGGCTTCGACAAATGCCACGCCCCCCGAGCCTGATGACATTCGTGCGGCCAGAGCCGTAGCGGGCTTGACGCAAAGGGAAGCCGGTGACGTGGTGCATGCATCGTTGCGTACTTGGCAGCAGTGGGAGGCCGGGGATCGCAAGATGCACCCCGGACTGTTTGAGCTGTTCAAGCTCAAGACCGGACGAGAAAAACGCAAGCAACAAGCCAGTGACAGAAACGACCAGGAGTAATTCCGGGATGAAAAACTCGTTCAACTTGCCCGAAATTTGCCCCAGTAAAAATACTAAAACTACGCACACCCCCATGATGCAGCAGTACCTGCGGATCAAGGCCGAGCATCCGCAGGTGCTGCTGCTTTATCGCATGGGGGATTTCTACGAACTCTTCTATGATGATGCGCGGCGGGCGGCGCAGATCCTCGACATCACCCTGACCCAGCGCGGCGCGAGCGCTGGCGCGCCCATTCCCATGGCCGGCGTGCCGGTGGTCAGCCTGGAAGGTTATCTCGCGCGTCTGGTGAAGGCCGGGGAGACCGTGGCCATCTGCGAGCAGATCGGAGATCCTGCGGCGAGCAAGGGCCCGGTGGAGCGCGCCGTGGTGCGCGTCATCAGCCCCGGCACCATCACCGATGGCCAGTTGCTGGACGCACGCCGGGAGAATCTGCTGGTGGCCTGGGTGGCATCCGGGGAGCGGGTCGGGCTGTCCTGGCTGGAGCTGTCCAGCGGACATTTTCAGGTACTGGAAACTGAGGGCACCAAGCTGGCCGCCGAGCTGGAACGCCTGCAGCCCGCCGAGATCGTACTGGCCCAAGATCAGACCTGCCCAGAAATCTGGCGCGAGCGGGTGCGTTTTCTGGAGCCCTGGCGCTTTGACGCGGCCAGCAGCCGGCGCTATCTGGAGGCCCAGTTCGGCGAACAGGCGCTGGCGGGATTTGGCTGCGAGCATCTGACGCTGGCCCTGCAGGCGGCCGGCGCCCTGCTGGCCTATGCCCAGGAACACCTGCGCGGCCCCCTGCCCCATGTCCAGCGCCTGCTGCCCGAGAGGCCGGACAACTACATCTTTCTCGATGGCGCGAGCCGCCGCAATCTCGAAATCACCCGCAACCTGCGCGGCGAGGAACAGCATACCCTGCTGGCGGTGCTCGACAGCACCTGCACGCCGATGGGCGCGCGCATGCTGCGTCGCTGGCTGGATCAGCCGATCCGGGATCGTGATGTCATCCTGGTGCGTCAGGACGCGGTGGCGGTACTTCTCGATGGCAATGGCATCCCGGCATTTCGCGCCAGCCTGCGGCCCCTGCCGGATCTGGAAAGACTGTTGACGCGCATCGCCCTGAAGAGCGCCGGTCCGCGCGAACTGGCGCAGTTGCGCGAGGCATTGCTGCTCCTGCCGGAAATTCGCGACCAGGCTGGCGGTTTGGCGGCGCAGCGCTGGCAGACCCTGGCCGGTGGTATTGGGGATTTTTCCGGGACCGCTCGCCTGCTCGAAGGCGCCATCAATGACAATCCGCCCGTGACCGCCCGGGATGGCGGCTTCATTCGCGAGGGATTTGATGCCGAGCTCGACGAGCTGCGGGCCCTGACCCGCGACAGCAGCACCTTTCTGCTCGAGCTCGAAGCCCGGGAAAAAGCGCGGACCGGCATCCATAATCTCAAGGTCGAGTACAACCGGGTGCATGGCTTTTACATCGAGATCAGCCGGGCGGCCAATGCCGAAATACCCGCTGATTATGTCCGTCGCCAGACACTGAAGGGCGCGGAGCGCTATCTGACGCCTGAGCTCAAGACCTTCGAGGACAAGGCGCTGTCGGCCCAGAGCCGGGCTCTGGCGCGGGAGAAGGCGCTTCTGCAGGAGGTTCTGGAAGCACTCGGACCAATCATCCCGGCCCTGCAGGCCAGTGCCCAGGCGCTGGCGGAGATGGACGTGCTGGCCTGCTTCGCCGAACGCGCCGATGTGCTCGATTACAGTCGCCCGCTGTTGTGCGAGGAGGCTGTCATCCAGATCGAGGGCGGGCGTCATCCGGTGGTCGAGAGCAGCATCGACACGCCCTTCATCCGCAATGATCTCGATTTGCATGAAAAACGGCGCATGCTGCTGATCACTGGCCCGAACATGGGGGGCAAGTCCACCTTCATGCGCCAGATCGCCCTGATCGTGCTGCTGGCGCACACCGGCAGCTTCGTGCCGGCCACGCGCGCGCACATCGGCCCGGTGGACCAGATCTTCACCCGCGTGGGCTCCAGCGATGACCTGGCCGCCGGGCGCTCGACCTTCATGGTGGAGATGACAGAGACGGCCAACATCCTCAACAATGCCACCGAACAGAGCCTGGTGATCATGGACGAGGTGGGGCGCGGCACCAGCACCTTCGATGGCCTGTCGATTGCCTGGGCAGCGGCCGAGCATCTGGCCCGCGAAATCCGCGCCTTTACCCTGTTCGCCACGCATTATTTCGAGCTGACGGAACTGGCCGATACCCTGCCCGGGGTGGCCAACGTGCATCTCAGCGCGACCGAGCATGGGCAGGACGTGGTATTTCTGCACAGCGTGCGGGAAGGGCCGGCGAGCCAGAGCTATGGGCTGGCGGTGGCGCGGCTGGCCGGTGTGCCTGCCATGGTGCTGACGCGCGCGCGGGAGAAACTCCAGGCCCTGGAACAGGGCGAGCTACCGAGACCGACACGGGTGCAGGATCAACTGGAACTGTTTGCGCCGAGCCGCCACCCGGCACTCAGCACGCTGGAGGACATCGACCCGGACCGGATGACGCCCCGGGAAGCGCTCGATGCGCTGTACCGGCTGAAAAACCTGCTATCCGAACCCTAATCCTCCAGCACCTCGTCCTGCACCAAACTCAGATGGCCGTGGGCCGACTCTTCCAGCTCCACCCGCTCGATCTTCTGAAAACGCTGGCTGATCTTGCGCGCCGAAATCCCCACTTCATCCACGTCCTTGTTGGCCTGCCGGATATGGCTGGCGAGTGCGTCCATGCGTTTTTGGAACAGCCCAAAATCCTTGGACAGCATGCCCAGATGCTCGCGGATGATGTGCACCTGCTGGCGGGTGGCCTCGTCCTTGAGCACCGCGCCAGCGGTGCTGAGGATGGCCATGAGCGTGGTGGGTGAGCACATCCACACCCGGATCCGCTGCGCCTCTTCCACCAGATCCGGATGGTGGGCGTGGATCTCGGCGAACACCGCCTCGGCGGGAATGAACATGATGGCGCCATCGGCGGTATGCCCCGGCAGGATGTATTTACCGGCGATGTCCTGGATGTGCTTGCGGATGTCCTGTTTGAACTGGCGCTCGGCGCGCCGCCGCTCCTCCTCGCCCTGGCTGACATCAGTCATGCGCCGATAGTTTTCCAGCGGAAACTTGGCGTCGATGGCGACCTTGCCGGTGGGCTCGGGCAGGAACAGGATACAGTCCACCCGCGTGCCGTTGTGCAGCACATGTTGCAGGGCAAAGCAGGATTCCGGCAGCACGTTGCGCACCAGGCCATTGAGCTGCACCTCGCCGAAGGCGCCGCGCGAGCGCTTGTCGGTGAGAATTTCCTGCAGGCTCACGACATTGCCCGACAGTTCGGCAATCTTTTTCTGGGCCTCATCGATCAGGGCGAGTCGCTTGACGATGTCGGTAAAAGTCGCGGTGGTCTTTTCAAAGCCCTCGGACAGGCGCTTTTCCACCTGGCCGCTGATTTCCTGCAGGCGCTGATCGGTGCTCTGCGTCAGCCCCTCGACCCGCTTGCCGATCTCCTCGGCGCTGCGCGCCAGGGCCTCGGAAACCTGTCGCTGCACCCGCTCCATGCCGCCCTGCAAGCCCTCCAGCAGGGCCTTCAGCCCCTCCCCCTGACGCACTTCGAGCTGGGTGCGCGTATCACCCAGACGCTGTTCCAGTTGCTGTTGCAATTGCCCCAGTTGCGTGAGCATCCGGGTCTGAAAATCCTGCATATCCCGCATCTGCTGTTGGCGCAGGGCGAGGCCGTCCGAGCCCTGGAGCTCGACGCGCCGGGTCTGCTCATCCTGACGGGCCTCCAGGCGCAGCAGCATGTCCCGCATCAAGGTCTGCTGGCGCAGATGCCAGAGTCCGAGGGCAAGCAGGAGGACAAGGGAAAGAATCAGGACCAGCGTGAGGGACATTATTGCACTCCAGGATGTTACCCGGACATCCTACCCGGAAATGCCGAAATCCCCAAATTCAGCACCTTTCATCCGACCAAATGCCGGGACAATGCAACTCCCGAACCGGATCATTGGTCCATTTTCTACTGACCTCGATCCTACAGGGCTGACCGGAGGAAAGATGATGAAAAATATGGGTTTCGGCGCAATTGGTTTCATGTTTGCACTCTTAAGCACGAATGCCCTGTCACAGCCGGGCGAGATCGCCCCTGGCAATGCCGAGGAACGTACTCAGGCCCCCTTCGCCCCGGGCGCAGCAGGCAAGGGATGGGAAAGCGGCGCCGCTGGCACACATGGGGCACCTGGCGCGCTGACCGATGAGACCGGTCTACAAGGCAAGCACAGCATGATGGGCACGGTGCAGGATATTGACCGGCAGAAAGGCCTGGTGACACTCAGTACTGCTCCTGGCCCATTGAAACTGCATTTTCCGCCGGGGTCCCTGCAGAAGCTCAAAAAAGGTGACCGCATTCAGGTCAATCTCAGTTTCACAGCCGTGCAAAACGGTAGATAGCCAACTTTTACGAAACGGCTTTATCCGACCAAGTATTCAGAACATGCAACTCTGAGCAGACGCTTCAGTCTATTGTGTTGACCATGCAGACATCGTGAATACTGGAATGAGTGAACTGCATTTGATGGTGACTCTGGATCCACAATCAAGGAGAGAAAGATGAAAAAACGCAATCTGTTACTGATCACAGCAATGGCGGGCGCGTTGTCTCTCGGGACCGGCTCGCTGGCCTATGCCACGGGGTCCGGCTCAATGGATTCTGGTACCGGTGCATCAGGCAGCACAGGTGCCGGCGCCGGATACAATTCGGGTAGTCCCACTTCCACCGGTGGCAGCGTGACTGGCAGCGGTTCCAGTACACTGGGCACAGGCGGCTCGAGCACGGAAGGCAGCATGGGCGGTGGAACCGGTGGCGCCAGCGGCGCGATGGACATGGGAACGGGGTCCAGTGACGGGAGCATGAGTGGCTCCGGTTCCTCGTCCGAGATGGGCACGGGCGGGACATCAACCGACGGCAGCATGGGTGGTTCCACTGACATGGGCACTGGGGCCAATACGAGCACGGATACGGGTGCGGGTTCCAGCGGCGGCATGACCGGTTCCGGCACATCCACTGGCACGGGCACAGGTGCCAACACCAGTACCGACACCGGGGCTGGTGCCAGCGGTAGCATGGGTACCGGTGCCAGTGGTGGCCTGGGTACGGATACCGGCGCAGGTTCCAGCACGACAGCGCCGATGGGTAGCGATACCGGCACGGGCTCCAGCACCAGCGTTCCGGGAGAGAAGCCGCAGTCCACGCCCTTCCCGGGTAGCGGCTAGCAGACAGACCGGGCAAACATCAACCCAATCTGCCAACACATCCGCCAGCCTCCGGGCTGGCGGTTTTCATTGACGCTCCAGCAGTGCCAAAAGCGCCGCCTCATCAAGCATGGCGACACCGAGATCGCGCGCCTTATCGGCCTTTGAACCCGGCGCTTCCCCGACCACCACGTAATCCGTCTTCCTGGAGACGCTGTTCCCGACCTTGCCGCCCAAGGCTTCGATACGTGCGGCGGCCTCCTCGCGGGTCATCCCTGCCAGGGTACCAGTGAGCACCAAGCGCTTGCCCGCCAGGGGCCCGGCCTCCTCAACGGCACGAACCTCCAGGCGCGGCCAGTGAACCCCGGCAGCACGCAGGGCGGCAATCACTTCCTGATTATGCGGCTGGGCAAAGAAATGGCAGATGCTCTCGGCCAGCACCGGCCCGACCTCCGCCACGCCCTGCAATGTGGCTGCATCGGCCTGCATGAGGGGATCGAGATCGCCGAAGTGGCTGGCCAGGCTTTTCGCGGTCGCCTCGCCCACATGGCGGATCCCAAGCGCATACAGAAAGCGCGGCAGCGTGGTCGCCTTGCTGGCCTCGATGCGCGTCAGCAGCTTGCTGGCTGACTTCTCGCCCATGCGCTCAAGACCAAGCAGCTGGTCCAGAGTAAGCGTATAAAGATCCGCTACGCTTTTGATCAGGTCGCGCCCGACCAGCTGCTCGACCAGTTTGTCACCGAGCCCCTCGATGTCCATGGCCCGGCGTGAGGCAAAATGCAGGACGGCGCCGACGCGCTGGGCGCCGCAATAAAGCCCGCCGATGCAGCGGTGAGCGGATTCATCGGGCAGGCGCAGCACCTCCGAGCCACAGACCGGACACTGGACCGGCATCAGCCAGGGCTGAGCGCCGGTCGGGCGCTTTTCGGGGATGACGCCGACGATCTCCGGGATGACATCACCGGCGCGACGAATGATGACGCTGTCGCCGATGCGCACGTCCTTGCGACTGATCTCGTCCTGATTGTGCAGGGTCGCCCGGCTGACGATGACCCCACCCACGGCCACCGGCTTGAGCAGCGCCACCGGGGTGACCACGCCGGTTCGCCCCACCGAGGCCAGGATGTCCTCCACCACCGTGATCTCTTCCTGGGCCGGAAACTTGTGGGCGATGGCCCAGCGCGGCGCCCGGGCGGTGAATCCCAGGCGCTCGCGGGCGGCCAGCGCATCGACCTTGTAGACCACGCCGTCGATTTCAAAGGGCAGCGCATTGCGCTGTTCGCTCATTTGCGCGTAGTAGCTCAGGCAAGCCTCGATGCCCTCGGCCAGCACGAAGAATTCGCTGATCTGAAATCCCCAGTCACGCAGGCGGGCCAGCGTCCCGGCATGCGTATCGCTCACCGGCTGCGAGCAATCGCCAAGTCCCCAGGCAAAGAAACTCAGAGGCCGCTTGGCGGTGATGCGCGAATCGAGCTGGCGCAGGCTGCCGGCCGCGGCATTGCGCGGATTGGCAAAGACGTTCTCGCCCTGTTCCTCGCGCTCCTGGTTCATTTGCACAAAGGCGGCCTTGGGAATGACCACCTCGCCACGGACCTCGACATAATCCGGCCAGCCCGTGCCGCGTAGGCTCAGGGGTACGTTGCGGATGGTCCGCACGTTCTGCGTCACCTCCTCGCCCTCGACGCCATTGCCGCGGGTGCCGGCACGCACCAGCACCCCAGCCTCATAGCACAGGTTCACCGAGAGACCGTCGAATTTCGGCTCGGCGGTATAGGTCACGCTGTCGAGGCCGCCGAGGCCCTCGCGCACGCGCCGGTCCCAGTCCAGCACCTCCTCGCGCGAGAAGGCATTGGCCAGCGAGATCATCGGCACCTTGTAGTGGATGCTCGGAAAGGCGCTCAGGGGCTGGGCGCCGACCCGCTGAGTGGGGGAATCCGGGGTCACGAGCTCCGGATATTCCTGCTCCAGCGCTTCGAGTTCGCGCAGCAGGCGGTCAAATTCCGCATCCGAAATGATCGGCCGATCCAGCACGTAATAGCGATGATTGTGCTCGTTGATTTCAGCGCGCAGTGCCGCGACGCGGTCGCGGATTTCCTCTGAAGCTTGCGTCATGCCTGTTCTCGATACTGATTTTCTGGGTGAAGGTGGCCTGGGGTCCGGCTATTCTGTTTGCCATCGGACCAAAAACATGTTGCCGTCAGCGGCAGCAGGGTTCATATTTTGCCAAAATAACATCCAGAATGGAGCAAGGCGATGGAAAACACGCATGTGGGAAATACCCTGAAGACAAGAAATGGCCCGCACTGGCGGCTCTGGCTCGCGCTGGTGGTTCTGGTCCTGCTGGCCCTGGGCGCGATCTACCTCTGGAAAGTCTGGTCGGAGCGCCAGCTGAACGCCCACTACGAGGCCACGCAGCAAACCGTGCTGCAGCGCTCACAGCAGGCACTCACCCAGCAAACCATCGAGCTACTGCGCTTTTCAACCATCCCCTTGACCTGGGCCATCCGTCGGGAACTGATGGCGGACAACCTCGAACAGATCAACGCCTATTTCCTGGAGCTGATCCGTGAGCCCTATGTGAGACAGATTACGCTGATCCGTCCGGACGGCATGATTTTGCTCTCCACCAACAAAAAGCTCGAAGGCCAGCGCATCGAAACGGCTTTCCCGCCCGAACTGCTCGACGTCACCAAGCCTGAGGTCGGTCAGGATGCCCAGGGCAACATCCGCATTGCCCAGCCGGTGATGGGCCTGAACCAGAAGCTCGGGCTGCTGGTGGTGAGCTATGCCGGCGACAGCATCCAGCAAAAGATGTCGACCATCCGTGCCGCGGGCACCCCGCCACCCGGCTAAGGCCAAGTATGATTGCCAGCCCCGCATGGGGCCGCTATGCTCTGGCCTTTTGTGGCGGAGATGCATATGACCCTGGCCCTGTTCGATCTCGACAATACCCTGCTGACCGGCGACAGCGATCACGCCTGGTGCGAGTTTCTGATCGAGCAGGGTGTGCTGGACGGTGACAGTTTCCGGGCCAGGAATGAGCAGTTCTACGCCGACTATCTCGCCGGCACACTCGACATCCACGCCTTTCTCGATTTCCAGCTCAGGCCCCTGGCCGACAATCCGCCCGAGGCACTGAATCGCTGGCATGCGGATTTCATGGCCAGTTGCATCGAACCGATGATCACCCCGGCTGCCCGGGCGCTCATCGCCCAGCACCGGGAACTCGGTCACGAACTCGTCATCATCACCGCCACCAACCGCTTCGTTACCGGACCCATCGCCAGGGCGCTGGGTATCCAGCACCTGATCGCCACCGAACCCGCCATGGAGGATGGCCGCTATACCGGCAAGGTGGAGGGCACGCCCTGCTTTCGGGAAGGCAAGATCACGCGCCTGGAGGCCTGGCTGGCGAACACGCGGCACAGCCTCGAAGGCAGCTATTTCTACAGTGATTCCCACAATGACCTGCCCCTGCTGCAGCGGGTTGAACACCCGTTTGCCGTCAACCCCGACGACAAACTGCGGGCGCATGCCCAGGCGGCGGGCTGGCCGATTCTGGATTTAAGAGGAGAGCGGATCCAGCGCGTGGGATGAGTGGGGGCTGATTCAACCTTCGATCAGTATCACCTGGTCACGGGGTACGGTAAAACGCGTCAGGATCTGGACGCTGGCGGTTTGTTCGCGGATGGTGCTGACCGCTTTCATCGTGCAGACGGCCTTCGTGGGGCTGACATTCATCAGGCAATAGCCATGCGTGGAGGAGTTGAAGAAGCGCATGTGCGGATTGTTGAGAATCAAGGCGTTTTCCACACTGGCGCCGGGCATCAGCGGGATCGAGGTGGGCACAGGCGCACTTGGCAGCGGGATCTGTGAAGTCACCAGC
Organism: Thermithiobacillus plumbiphilus; assembly: GCF_038070005.1. NCBI lineage: Bacteria > Pseudomonadati > Pseudomonadota > Acidithiobacillia > Acidithiobacillales > Thermithiobacillaceae > Thermithiobacillus > Thermithiobacillus plumbiphilus. Next base: position 123,604 of record NZ_JBBPCO010000011.1, read on the forward strand.
TCCAAGAAATTGGCGGAGCTGACCGAGCCCACCACCAGTTCCACCGCTACGGGCATTTCCAGCAGATCATCAAAGTTGCGTTTGAGATAACCGGCAATGAAGCTGTGAATGTCACCGGTCACGGCAATGAAATTTCTCACGCCGGCGTCCTGAAGGGCGGTCAATAACTGCGCGCGTTCGGCCGGGTAGCCGTCCCACTGATCGAGGGTGATGAACTGGCCCCCCAGCTTCATCTGCATGAGCGTGACTTCATTGGCCCAGATCTTCCAGGTTGCGGGACTCTCCGTTATGGTTTTCAGGAACCAGTCGCGCTGATTGCCGCCCAGCATGCTGCGGGCGGTATCCTCCGCGGCCGCGCAGCGCTGGGTTACATAACGCTGCTCTGTGGCGTTGCCGCAGGGCGGGCCATCGCGGTAGAGCCGCTCATCGGTGGCCACCAGCTCCATGAGCTTACCAAAGCGGAAACTGCGATACAGCCGGATGGATTCCAGCGGTGCCTGTTGTGGGTCAAAAGGCACGTCGGCCAGGCCGTATTCCGCCCAGGCCTGATTGGCAGCCTGACGCAGCAAGGGTGTCGCGGCCGCAGGGTCCGGGTTGTTGTCCGGGTGATGATCCTGCCAGGCGTCATTGGCGAATTCGTGATCGTCCCAGAGCTGGATCACGCTGAATCGCTCGTGCAGGGCCTGGAGATCCGGGTCGGCCTTGTAGGTCCGGTACAGGTGCCGGTAATCATCCAGCCCCGCCGCTACCGTCCCGCCACTGGGCAGGGGTGGCACGCGGCGTACCTGCGCGCCCTGGAAGCTCGGATCACCGACCGTTTCGTAGATGTAATCCCCCAGAAACAGCACGAAGTCGACTTCCTCCTGCGCCAGATGCGCCAGCGCCGTGTAATAACCGTTGGAGTAGTCCTGACAGGAGATGAAGGCGAAACGAAGTCCGGCGAGTTGGGCGTCCGCTTCGGGCAGGGTCTTGAAGCGCCCGCTACGGCTGGCGGTCTTGTTGTAGATGAAGCGGTAATAGTAGGTGGTGAAGGCTTGCAGGGCCTGGTGTTCCAGGGGCAGCTTGACCGTGTGGTCATTCTCCGCACTCAGGTTTGCCAAACCGCGCACCAGCACAGTGCCTTTGCTGAAGGAAGGATCGGAGGCAATTTCGTAGGCAAGATGCTTGAGATTGCCGAGCGCCTTGGGATCAATGCGAGTCCACAGCACGATACCATGCGGGCGCGGGTCGCCAGCGGCGATACCAAGACTGAATACCGGCTGTGGGTCAAGCGCCGGGTCCACCTCGAAATCCGCACTGAGGTCCGGCAAGGCCGGTTCCGGTACGAAACCGACCGGGCGCGCATAGCCGCTTTGCATTTCCGAACCGCCATAACAGCCGGTCAGCCAGGCGGCCGAACCGGTGGCAAGCAGGGCTTTGAGGAATTTTCGACGATGCATCACCTGGCTCCTAATTGGAAAAGGAACGCTCAGGGATAGCAGGACTTCATTACAGATGAATGACAGACAGGCTTCAGCCAGACTTAAGTCTTAGCCAGCGCTGAATCAACAAACGCCCACACTGGCTTGATGCCTGCGTCATTAAACCGTCACTTCTGGCGGTTATACTCCCCGCGGCGTTGATCTCTACATAACTCTGGGGGATATATGGCTTTCTTGTTCCAGCGGCTAACTCCACGGCCACTGCGCCGGTTCGGGGCGGCAGCAATCTTGATCACAGGCCTGGGTCTGGGCGGCTATGCCTGTGCTTCTGACAGCGCAACCAGCAGCACCCCCGTCGGCAAACAGGTGACCGTTGCGTTGATGGAAACCACTGATCTGCACAGCAACATTCTGAGCTATGATTATTACAAGACCGCTGAGGACAAGAGCATTGGTCTGGAACGCACCGCGACCCTGATCGAGCAGGTCCGCAAGGAAAATCCCAACAACCTGCTGCTGGACAATGGCGACACCATTCAGGGCACCGCGTTGTCCGACTATCAGGCAACAGTCAAGCCGGTGAGTTGCGGCGAAACCCTCGCCCAGTACAAGGTGATGAATTACCTCAAGTACGATGCCGGTACCATCGGCAACCACGAATTCAACTACGGCCTGCCTTTTCTGAACCAGGTAACGCACAATGGCACGAACTGCCAGGGGCCGGAATTTCCACTGGTGCTGGCCAACGTCTACAAGACGGCCGACAAGCAGCCCCTCTTCAAGCCCTATGTAATCCTGGAGCGGAAATTCGACGGCGAAACGCTTCGCATCGGCGTGATCGGCTTCACGCCGCCGGGCATCATGCAATGGGACAAGAAGTATCTGGATGGTCAGGTCTATGTCGAGGGGGTTAAGGAGAGCGCCGAAAAGTACATACCGGAAATGCGCGCCAAAGGCGCGGACATTGTGGTCGCGCTGGTACACGGCGGGATTTCCACGCAACCCTACACGCCGACCGTGGAAAATACCACCTATTATGTGGCGCAGGTCAAAGGTGTTGACGCGATCTTCTCCGGGCATTCGCACAGCTTTTTCCCGGACGGGAAAAACTACGCCAACCTACCCAATGTCGATAATGTCAAAGGCACGATATTTGGTGTGCCGACGGTCATGGGCGGATTCTGGGGCAACAATCTGGGCCTGATCCGAATGACTCTCGAATATACCGGGCAGGGTTGGAAGGTGGCGAAGGCATCTTCCGAACTGAAACCCATCGCCACAAAAGACGCCAGCGGCACGACCAGCTATGTGGCGCCCGATCCCAGGATTGCCGAACTGGTCAAGGCGGAACACGAGGCAACCATCCAGTACGTGAATACCCCGATCGGCCAGAGCGAGTACCGCATCGCCAGCTTCTTCGCCCAGGTGGGCGATACGGCGCCCATCCAGTTGATCAACGACGCCCAGACCGACTATGTCAGGACCTACATACAACAGAATCTGCCGCAGTATCAAAGCCTGCCGGTACTGTCGGCGGTGGCGCCTTTCAAGATGAATTTCCGCGGCACAGGCTATACCGATATTCCCGCAGGGGGCGTCGCCATCAAGAACGTGGCGGATCTGTACGTTTACCCCAATACTCTGCAAGCGGTGAAAATCAATGGCGAGGCCCTGAAAGCCTGGCTTGAAGGGGCGGCCGAGCAGTTCAATCAGATCGATCCGGCCAATGCGGCTGATCAATACCTGATCAACACGCAATTCCCGTCCTTTAACTTTGACGTGATCGACGGTATCAAGTATCAGATCGATGTCAGCAAACCCGTCGGCAGCCGCATTGCCAATCTCAGCTACAACGGCACGCCGGTCAGCCCGAGCCAGGAGTTCATCGTGGCAACCAACAATTACCGTGCCAGTGGCGGCGGTGGTTTCGCGGGTCTGGATGGATCCCAGACCGTCCTCGAATCACCGGATACCAATCGCGACATCATCGTCCAGTACATCAAGAAGCGCGGCACCCTGACCCGTGCTCAGGATGGCAGCGATCACAACTGGTCCTTCGTGAAGATCAACACCGCAGGTCGGGTACTCTACGAGTCTGCGCTGGGCGTGCAGCAGGCTGCGCTGGATGACGGGATCAGCAACGTCAGTTTCATAGCGGCCAAGCCCGACAACAGCGCGGGCATCTATAGCGTGAACCTCGGTCAGTAACAATACAGCGGATGGACTGCCCCGCTTCGGCGGGGCTTTTTTATCGGCGGGCCAGGGCCACGATCTTATCCCGCAGCGCGACATTGCGGTCCGGGGCAGGCGGATATTGCAGGCGCGCCTACCACTTTTTTCGCAGCGCCTCGCGGGTCACCTTCTGCTCCAGCAACGATTCCACCAGCAGCTTCTTCATTTGCCACGACTCTCAATATATCGCTCTCCTCCGTGGAGTCAGCACTCGCGCAACATCGCCGGCCAGTGCCCCTGCATCGGTCAAGTTCAGGTTTCCGATACTGACACGTATGGCAGGCGGACTCTGTAGGCGGAAAGGTTGGCCTGCTTGTACCGCCCACCCCATGGCGGCAAGATTCTGCACCACCTCGGATTCATCAGGCACCGGTAACCAGAAATGCAGGCCCTCACCGGAGTCTGGAACCATAATTCCATGATTCGACAACGCCTCCCGCAAAGCCGCCCGACGCTTTTTGTAAGTGAGGCCGGCCTGCTTTAAAGCACCACTGCTGACCATTTTTTGCCAAGCATGTCCAGCCAGGGTTTGTAGAAGAATGCTCACCCAACGCGGACCGACCGATTGTCTACGTCGCATTCCTTGTAGTACGGAACCATTCCCAGAAGCCAGGGCGATGCGCAGATCCGGCCCCAGAAACTTACTAAGAGAAAGCACGTAGATCCATTCAGTCGAAAATGCATCCAGCGACGGGATTGATGCCGAACTCAGAGGCCCCCAGTAATCGTCAACTATTAGTAAGGTGTCCGGCGACTGTGACAGCACCCGCTGCCAAGCCGACCAACGCACCTCGGTATAACTCGCCCCTGTCGGGTTCTGTGCGCGCGCAGTGATCACAACGGCGGACGCCTGGCGAACAATGGCGGCAGGTGGAACCATCGCCCCCTGTTCATCCAGTTTCATCGGAATCGGCTTCAAGCGCAAACTGTTCAACAGGGCCAGCAGCGGCGGCCAGCAGGGGTCTTCGACTAGGACATGGCTACTAGGGCGGCAACGCTGGACCAACGCACGCTCGATCGCATCAAGCGCGCCCGAGAAAAAGACAGGGTCGCCGAGGCCACAAGCATGGCCGACCAGCCAATCCTTGGCGAGTTCAACCAGCGTCGGATCGTCTTCGCACGCATCATAGCCCAAATCTCTATCGTATCCGGTCAACCATTCGGGTTCCAGGCGGAGTAGTAGGCGCCCATCCACATTGCCGGATGCCATATCCCGTAGTCCTGCGGGGATCGCCGCTTCCGCAGCAGTGCTCTTGATCTCCGCCGTTACTCGAGTTCCACGTCGCCCATCCGTCACGACACTACCCGCATTGCGCAGTTCTCTATAGGCCGCGGCAACGGTATTGGCGTTGACCCCGAGCTGCGCGGCCAACAAACGGACAGCAGGCAACTGGTCCCCCGGCTTCCAATGCCCCTGCCGAATGAGTTTGTCGATCGATGAAGCAATCTCGACAGCCGTTGACCCTTGTGGTATTTTTGTAGTCATACAAATGTAATATTGTACTAGTATATTGAGTGGAAGTCATGGATTAACTATGCCGTCACTGATTTCATCACCCAGGGACGAACTCCGTGCCCGACAGGCGTAGCGGGTTCTGCTAAGCGGTGCGGCATATGAAGGAAGCGTAAGCGCCATTTTCTACTCAGGAGGAACTTACCATGCAAACTCTCTCGGTTGATTCTACAGATTCAGTCGGCGTCATGCTGGAACGGCTTTCTACCCTGTGGCATACGCGCGCTGCTGTCAACAGCGAGATGCCAAACTACGATGAACTTGCCTTCGACCCCGACAGGAACGATTGAAGCTTTCCGGCCGATCCGAGCAAGACGGTACTTGAGCATGGGGAGAACTCTCTATTACTTTCTAGCCAAAACCTCAGTTCTTTCAAGGAAATGTAAATTGCATATCACACTCGCCAGTAGCGATATTGCGGCGTATCCCAAGGCCCACAATTTTCTGGCTATACAGCAGAATCTCAGAGCCGTACGCGAACGAATTACACTTGCTTGCAACCGTGCCGGTCGCGATCCGGCTACGGTTCGATTGTTGCCAGTGAGCAAGACGATTGATGAAAGTCGAATCCGCCTCGCCTACGCCGCCGGTTGTCTGGAATTCGGCGAGAACAAGGTGCAGGAGTTCGCGCGCAAGCGGCAGAACATGGCGGATCTCGCTGACTTGCGCTGGTCAGTCATCGGCCACCTCCAAACCAACAAGGCCAGATTGGTGGCGCATTTCGCCAGCGAATTTCAGGCACTTGACAGCCTGCGCGTGGCCGAGGCCTTGGATCGCCGCCTCCAAGTCGAGGGCCGAGGACTCGACGTATTCGTCCAGGTGAACACCTCGGGCGAAACAAGCAAGTATGGCCTGCAGCCGAATGACGTTCCTGCTTTCCTCCGACAATTGCCGGCGTTCAGCGCGTTACGTGTGCGCGGACTGATGACGCTGGCCATGCTGTCCGCCGATACGCCGCGGGTGCGCCGGTGTTTCGCCCTATTGCGCATGTTGCGCGATCGCCTGCGTCAGGATTTACCCGCTGGCATTGGCCTGAACGAATTGTCCATGGGCATGTCCGGTGATTTCGAAATTGCGATAGAAGAAGGCGCTACGGTGGTCCGTATCGGGCAGGCCATTTTCGGCGCGCGCGCCTTGCCTGACAGCCATTACTGGCCTGATTCCAACACTCCACAGGAGGACTCCACATGAAATCACTCGTCGCCGTTCGTCATATCCACTTTGAAGATCTTGGCACACTGGAACCTATGCTACGGGAAAAGGGGTACGACATACGCTATGTGGACGCGACGATCGATCAGCCTGATGCACGAGAGCTACAGTCCGCAGATCTTCTGGTAGTATTGGGCGGTCCCATCGGCGCCTTCGATGAAGGTGCGTATCCCTTCCTGGCCGCCGAATTGGAGACGATTCGGCAGCGACTCGCCGCCGACAAACCCATCCTGGGCGTCTGTCTGGGCGCGCAACTCATCGCTCGCGTGCTTGGCGCCAAAGTCTACCCGATGGGGATTAAGGAGATCGGCTTTGCTTCGCTCGACCTGACGCCGGAAGGACGGTCATCCCCGCTAGCAGCCCTGGGCGATACACCGGTGTTGCATTGGCATGGCGACCAATTCGATATCCCCGCTTCGGCAGTCCCCCTTGCTAGCACACCCGCTTGCCCGAACCAGGCCTTTGCCGCCGGTCCCTCTGTACTTGGCCTGCAATTCCACTTGGAAGCCGCACCGGGTTTGCTCGAACGGTGGCTGGTGGGGCATGCCAGCGAACTCGCGCAGGCGGGCATTGATCCGTGTACGCTGCGGGCCCAGGCCCGGCAGGCCGAAGCGTCCGGGCGCTTGGCCGCCGCCGCACGCTCCATTATGGGCGCCTGGTTGGACGGCATTGAATCAGCCCGCAGCGATATCCGCACATGAGCCCCAAGGGAGCACCCGCCAATCCTGAGAGGGAGAGCGACGCCTGTTGGAAAGCAGTCCCACTGGAACCCGCGTACTGAACATCGAGCAGATCTACCGGCCAGTCCAGTCAGTTCCAGCGCGAACGAGCGAGCCTGCTTGACTAAAATGGTGTTGATCCACGATAGACGGCAATCAAGCAAAAAAGTGGCGGCCAAAGCGCCACAAGTAACAGAACCTAACAAAATTGTGATTTCATGGTCATAGCTCGTATCGAGATTGCATCGAAAGGAGCGTGTCATGGCCAAGCCCCTGCTGGATGATGCCCTATGGTCAAAGATCGAGCCCTTGCTGCCGGACCGATCAGCCTTGACCGGCATCCTCTTTGTACTGCGTACCGGCATTCCCTGGGAGTATCTCCCTAAAGAGATGGGCTGCGGCTCGGGCATGACCTGCTGGCGCAGGCTGCGCGACTGGCAAGCGGCAGGCGTTTGGCAACAGTTGCATCAGGTCATGCTGGTCCACTTGCAATCCTATGCCCAGATCGACTGGACACGTGTTTCGGTGGATGGCGCCAGCATCCCTGACCCCCAGGGGGCGCGGAAACCGGCCCGAATCCGACCGACCGGGGCAAACTGGGCTGCAAGCACCACCTCGCCGTCGATGCACGGGGGCTACCGCTCGCGGTAATACTCTCGGGCGCCAACCGGCACGATTCCAAGTGCTTCATCCCCGTACTCGAAGCCATTCCCCCCATCCGCGGTCTGCCGGGTCATCCTCGCCGGCGACCCGAGAAGGTGCATGCTGACAAAGGTTACGATTTCCCCTACCTGCGCCAGTATCTGCAACGTCGAGGGATTCGCCCCCGCATTGCCCGCCGGGGCATCGAATCCCGCGAGCGCCTGGGCAGATACCGCTGGGTTGTCGAGCGCACTTTCTCCTGGTTGCACCGCATGCGTCGACTGCGTATCCGCTACGAGCGCCGCGCCGACATCCATCAGGCCTTCCTCCAACTCGGCTGTGCCCTCATCGCCTGGCGCCATGTCCAAAGGTTTTGTTAGAGGTACTTAACCATCGACCTCCTCGATCTTTGATCGTGCCGCCCTTGCACCAGCGACTAGCTCATCGAAGTTCGACGGCCTTATCAAATCGCGCATCTGCAAATAAAGCTGTTTACCGGTTTCCTCCAGTTCGGCATGGAGTTCCGTTCCGCGTTGTGTCGGAAAGACCCCCATTTCGCGCCGGTCTTCAGGCAAAGGGCTGCGTAGAAGCAACTGCTTTGTGACAAGATCATTTACAAACCTCGATACCGTGGATTTCGCCAGTCCCAATTCTTCTGCGATCTTCGTCTGAGTCTGGCCCGGATTCGCTAGGACGTATCGGAGTGTATAGGCGTGCGCCGCAGACAGCCCAAACCGGCCAAATTCTCGCTCCCATACCCGATTGACGGCTCTTGCTAACGCGTTGATATTGAAGTAAATACATCTGTCGAACATAGGGCCTCCATAAAGACATGGTTTGATGTAGAAACAACTAATGGCACAGTGTATAATTTAATGCATGCTTATCACACTAACATACAGGGAATCGTGGCCAGACTGTTACGGCGCTGGAGGCTGGCGCATACGTGATGCTGATGGCCATTTCCCGACGTTTCCGAGCCGGGCTTCCCCCAGTACGGCAAGTCAAACAGGCGTGCCGGTTCACGACATCCTCGATCACTGGGTATCCGGTTTTGGATGGACCTATTCTGATGAGGCGAAGGCCACTGTGATGCATGGGCTCAGAAACGGGATCGGAGTCCTTCGTAGTATCGAGTTACTAGCTGAGGACCTTGCCACGAATGTTCATTCATCCAAGCTGATAGAATTTTTTTCTCCCCATGAATGCCCGGATGAGAGCATAGCAAATGGAGCTACCGGTCGTCACGGCGAGATCATTGAAGATGGTCAAGCCATGAAGCAGCAATCATCCGTAGCCGTCATCGCGAAGGCACTGCATCGGGTTGGGATCGACGGGGTCGTGGAAGCACATCAGCGATGGTTAAGGGTCGGCCTCGATTTCTCACTGATGGAGCAACTCGGGCTCACATTACAAGGTATGCTGGAGGAAGCCGAAAGTCATTTCACCTCAGAGTGCAACTCCCCTGCTGACACGGAAGTCGAGATCCTCCCCGACGTCTGTCGACTCACAGCAAAATCCGTGCAATTCCAGGTCAGACGGACGTACTGACATGGTTGTCGGCTGGTCGATGAGTCAAAGCCAGACGCGCGAGCTGATGTTGCAAGCGGTGCTGATGGCGCTTTGGCAGCGGCCTGGATCTCTCGAGCGCTCCAGCGAGACAAATCTGTGCCCTTGTGCCGCGCTGCGCA